>CALMYM010000301.1 GCA_937873675.1 uncultured Alphaproteobacteria bacterium
ACTTCACCACCTTGAAGGGGCGGCCCGACATGTCGAAGATCGGGTTGTAGGAGGCCTGGATCCAGATCTCCTTGCCGCCCTTGCCGATGCGCTTGTATTCGGCGGCCTGGAAGCGACCATGGCGCAGCGCCTCCCAGAAGGCACGATAGTCGGCGTTGTCGCGATGGGACGGCTCGACGAACATGCGGTGATGCTGGCCGCGGATCTCCTCGATCCGGTAGCCGAGCGCGTTCAGGAAGTTCTGGTTGGCGTCGATGATGGTGCCGTCGAGTTCGAAGGATATGACCGCCTGAGCCTTGTCGATGGCGGCGATCTGGCCCTGATACTCGGCGTTCTTCAATTTCGCGGCGGTGATGTCGGTGGCGAACTTCACCACCTTGAACGGCTTGCCGTCGCGACCGAGGAGCGGATTGTAGGAGGCCTGGATCCAGATCTCTTTGCCGCCCTTGCCGATGCGCTTGTATTCGGCGGCACGAAATTCGCCACGCCGCAGATCATCCCAGAAAGTGCGGTATTCGGCACTGTCACGATGGGACGGCTCGACGAACATCGAATGATGTTTGCCGCGGATCTCTTCCAGCGAATAGCCCAAGGCATCGAGGAAGTTCTTGTTGGCGGTGACGATCGTCCCGTCCATCTTGAACTCGATGATCGCCTGCGACTTGTCGAGCGCGGCGAGCTTGGCACGGGTCTCTCGGGCGGAAGAGAAGAAATTCATGGGTGGCACCTCGGCGGACAGCTCTTCGGTGGCATGACGAACTGCACGGGTATCAAATTAGGCTGAACCGGGTGGATGGCTGCACCCGCTCGTCGAGATTGTGGTACGAAAGTTAATATTACCCTAATCTGATAGTTCTATTTGGATTTCAACTTTGCATTGTTTGAAATGCCAGCCAGATCAAGTGAAGTTGCGGTCGATTTGCAATTACTGATCGGTGAAATACGAGGAAGCTCGAACTTTATCATTCCCCAAGGTGATCATTCGTAGAATTTACGATGGTCGCGGCGTCGTGACCGTGTGGGCGAGCGCCGCTTCGAGGCGGTCGTCGCCCCAGTAGAGTTCGCCGTCGGCGGTGACGAAGCTCGGCGCGCCGAAGATGCCGAGGCGTTCGGCGGTCGCGGTCTCGGCGCGCAGTCGCTCTTTGATCTCGGCGGAGCCGGCGGCGGCGAAGGCGGCGGCGGGATCGACGCCGATGCCGGCGAGGAGGGCGGCGAGGACGGTTTCGTCGGAGATGTCGCGTCCCTCGGCGAATTCGGCAGTGTAGACGGCGCGAGTGAAGGGGGCGACCCAGCCGTCGCGGGCGCCGAGGGTGGCGAGGCGGGCGGCGAGAAGGCCGTTCTGCGGGAAGGGCTCGGGCATCCGGAAGGTCAGCCCGCGGGCGGCGGCGATGCGCTCGATGTCGCGCACCATGTAGCGGCCCTTGGCCGGATAGATGTTGAACGGCGACGTTTCCCAGCCCTGGGCGTGGAAGATCGGGCCGAGCAGGAAGGGATGCCAATCGATCGCCACGCCCTTTTCCGCCGCCATCGCCTCGATGCGCAGGGCGGAGAGGTAGGAATAGGTCGAGGCGAATTCGAACCAGAACGACAGCCGCGGCATCGGTACCCCCACATTCGGACGGCGGCGGCGATGATCGATCATCCCGCCGCGGGCGTCGAGAGGGGGCTCGGGCGGCGCGAGAGAGCGATCCAGCGCAGGGTCAGCAGGATCGCCACGGCGCCGAGGCCGAGGGCGAGGCCGAGCCAGACGCCGACGCCTTCGAGACCGAGCGGGAAGGCGAGGACGATCGAACCGGTCAGGCCGACACCCCAGTAGCCGGCGAGCGCCATGATCATCGGCACGCGGGTGTCGTGGCGGCCGCGCAGCATGCCGGCGGCAGTCGCCTGGATGCCGTCGACGATCTGGAAGAGGGCGGCGACGGCGAGATAGGCGCGGCCGAGCGCCAGGGTCTCGGCGTTCTTCGGATCGGTGCGATCGAGGAAGGCGCCGAGCAGGAGGTCGGGGGCGAGGGTGAAGAGCGCTGCGGTGCCGCACATGATCGCCACCGTCAGCCACCACGAGGTCCAGCCGGCGAGCGCCATGGCCCGGTCGTCGCCGCGGCCATAGGCGAGGCCGACGCGGACGGTGACCGCCTGGGCGAGGCCGAAGGGCACCATGAAGGCGGTGGCGGCGATCTGCAGGGTGACCGCGTGAGCGGCGAGCGGCGCCGTGCCGATCAGGCCGACGAGGAAGCCGGCGGCGTTGAAGATCGAGGTCTCGAAGACGATCATCAGGGCGATCGGCAGGCCGAGCCGCCAGACGTCGCGCCAGCGCGCCCAATCGGCGCGGAAGAGACCGCCGAAGAGCCGGTAGCGGCGGAAGCGGGGTTCGAAAACGAGCACGACGACGAGCCCGGCGAAGAGGAAGGTCATGGAGAGAGCGGTGGCGATCGCCGCGCCGTTCGCGCCGAGCGCCGGCAGGCCGAAGCGGCCGTGGATCAGCGCCCAGCCGAGGCCGGCGTTGAGCGGCACCGCGGCGACGCCGACGATCAACGTCCAGGCCGGCCGCTCCAGCGCGGCGATGAAGGATCTCAGCGCGACGAAGCCGAAGAAGGGCAGGAGCCCCCACATCATGATGCGCAGAAACGACGCGCCGCGGCGCGACAGTTCCGGGTCCTGGCCGAGCAGGAGGAAGATCGCTTCGCCGTTCCACAGGATCACCCACATCGGCAGGGCGATCGACACCGCCACCCAGAGCGCCTGCTGCACGGTGCGGCGCAGATCCTTGACCGAATGGCGCATCCGCCCGCGTTGGCGAGCGACCATCGGTACGGTCGCCGACATGATGCCGACGCCGAAGAGCATGAAGGTGTTGTAGAGATTGACCGCCAGGGCGCCGGAGGCGACGGCAGCGGGCCCCAGGGCGCCGAGCAACAGGATGTCGGTCGTCGGCAGCGCCATCTGGGCGAGCTGCGCGACGATCATCGGCCAGGCGAGACGGAAGGTCTCGGCGGTTTCGCGACGCCAAGGGGCGAGGGACATCGAACGAGCCGGGCGGAGGTCGGCGGCGGGGTGCGGGCCGCCCGGTCCGTGTGCCGCGGGGCCTCACACCCGGTTAGGGGGTATCGCCGATCCGAGCAAGTCTTTCCGTGGAGGGCTCACCCGCGGCCGGTGGCGGGTGCGGCCGTCTCCTCGAAGCCGTGATAGACGGCCTGCGCCACGGGAAGCAGGTGATCGCGATCGGTGGCGGCGGTGACCGCGAAGCCGAAGCCGCGATCGATCCAGGCGAAGGTCGAGGTGTCGCCGTCGCGGCGGAAGCGGAAGGCGGTCTCCTCGCCGGCGCTCGCCCGGACGAAGACGGTGAGGCGGCGGCCGTCCGCATCCTCGTACATGAGCTGCGCCGCGGCGCCCGTCTCCACCGACAACAGGCGTCCGCCCATCAGCTTCCAGCCGAAGCGCGAGAGGTCGGGGGCGGCGAGCCGGCGGCCGAGGCGCTTCGACAGCCACTGCATCAGATGCGCCTCACGACCGGCGTCGACCTCGACCGGATGGGCGACCTCGACGACGAAGGTGCGATGGGCGGCGGCGGCATCGGCGGCGACGCCGACCGCCGGGGCGGGGGCCTGCGCGACGAGGTCGGGTGCGGGCGCGAGGGTGCGGGTGGCGAGTGCGCCGGTGCCGGCGCCGGCGACGAAGACGACGAGGGCCGCGGCGACCGTCCGGGCATGGGCGAGGAGGCGGGCGCGGCGGGCGGCGCGCAGCGTGGCGATGCGCAGGCGGGCGGGGATCGGCTCGGCGTGTTTCGCCGCCAGGCGGGCGCGCAGGACGTCGCGCAGGCGGATGTCGCCGGCGACCCGTTCGGCGAGGTCGGGGTGATCGGCGAGGAAGGCGTCGACCGCGGCGCGGCGCTCCGGCGTCAGGCGGCCGTCGATCGCCGCTTGCAGGTCGTCTTCGCCGACGGGGATCTCGGTCCCGGTCATTTCACTCTCCGAAGGAACGAGGGGCGTCCGGTCTCCAGGATCGAACGCAGGCGTTTGCGGCCGCGGGCGAGCCGCGACATGACGGTGCCGACGGGCAGATCGAGGACGCGCGCCGCCTCCTGGTAGGAGAGGTCCTCGACGCCGACGAGCAGCAGCAGGGTCTTCTGCTCCTCCGGCAGCAGATCGAGGGCGGCGAGGGTGTCGCGCAGCTCGAGGGCGCCGTCGACGCCGTCGTTCGTCGCCACGTCGGTGTCCTCGCTCCATTCGACCTCGGCGCCGCGGCCGCGCCGGCGGCGCAGCCCGTCGACATGGAGATTGCGCAGGATGGTGAAGAGCCAGGGGCGCGGATCGACCTCCGGGCGGCGCAGCGACCAGCGGGTCAGCGCCCGCTCGAGGCAATCCTGGACGAGATCGTCGGCCGCTTCGTCGTCACGGGTCAGTGCCCAGGCGAAGCGACGCAGCGCCGGGATCTGCCGTTCGAGGAGGGCGGTGGTGTCGTCCGACGCCATGGGGGCCTCGTCGCCGAGCAAACATATCGACGGAGAAGATATCTCCGATCGGGTCTCGGTGTAGCGTGGCGCGCGACGGGCGCGATGCTCGTCGCTCCGCTCCGCTTCTTTCCGGGAGCATGCCGATACATACGCGAAAACCCGCAGGGATATTCCCGCGGGTCCGAAAAATCGGGCGAGCGTGACGCTGGCGTCAGCGTCGGCAAACGAAGTTGGCGAGGTCGCTCTTGCTGGAGCCGGGCACCAGCTCGAACCAGCGGCCCGGCGCCTTGCGGATGGCTTCCGGCGATTCCTCGCTGTAGCCGAGTTCCCGCATCTTCATCGAAGCACAATCGGTTTCCGCCTCGGTGTAGCCGGTGGCATCGACGCCGACCCTCTTGTGCAGCGTACGAACGACGGTGCCGATCTTCTCCGAACGCAGGAGGAAGTACTTCCCCTTGTCGCCGGCCATGCTGCGCGGGATGGGGATTTCGGCGGTTCCTGCCGCGTGCGCCGGAACGGCGGCGAGCAACAGGACCGTGACGACGAGACCGTGGATCATGTTCGTCTCACGCGTCGAGATTGGCGGCGAGGGCGTTCTCCTGGATGAAGTCGCGGCGCGGTTCGACTTCGTCGCCCATCAGACGGGCGAAGATCTCGCCGGCGTCGTCGGCCTCGCGGATCTTGACCTGGAGGAGCGAACGGATGTCCGGGTCGAGGGTGGTCTCCCACAGCTGGCCCGGGTTCATCTCGCCGAGGCCCTTGTAGCGCTGCATGGCGATGCCCTTGCGGCCCTGGGCGTAGACCGCGTCGAGCAGGTCGTTCGGCCCGTGGACGGTCGTCGCGGTCTCCTTGCGGCGCAGGGTGGCGGCGGAGGCGAAGATCTCCTCCAGGCGGTCGCCGTGGGCGTCGATCTTGCGAGCGTCGGCGGAGGCGATGAGGCCGGCATCGAGGATGCGGGTCTCGGTGACGCCGCGCAGCGTCCGCTTCATGACGATGCCGCCGTCTTCGCCGACATGGCCGGTCCAACCCTTCTCGAACTCGTCGGCGAGGTCGTCGAGACGGGCGGCGAGCGCCGCGGCGACCTTCTCGGCGCGCTCGGCGTCGTCGAGGATCTCCTTGTCGAGGGCGCCGCAGATGGCGGCCTGCTCGACGATGCGCGGCAGGTAGCGGTGGTGCAGGTTGTCGAGCGAGGCGCGGATGATGCGCGCCTCTTCGACGATGGCCTTGAGGTCGGCGCCGGCCAGTTCCTCGCCGTTGCCGAGGACGAGGCGGGTGTCCTCGAGGCCCTGGTCGACGAGGTAGTCCTCGAAGGCCTTCTGGTCCTTGAGGTACTGCTCGGACTTGCCGCGCGTCACTTTGTAGAGCGGCGGCTGGGCGATGTAGAGATAGCCGCGTTCGATCAGCTCCGGCATCTGCCGATAGAAGAAGGTCAGGAGCAGCGTGCGGATGTGGGCGCCGTCGACGTCGGCGTCGGTCATGATGATGATCTTGTGGTAGCGGATCTTGTCGATGTTGAACTCGTCGGTGCCGATGCCGGTGCCGAGCGCGGTGATCAACGTGCCGATCTGCTCCGAGGACAACATCTTGTCGAAGCGGGCGCGCTCGACGTTGAGGATCTTGCCGCGAAGCGGCAGCACCGCCTGGTTCTCGCGGTTGCGGCCCTGCTTGGCCGATCCGCCGGCCGAGTCACCCTCGACGATGAAGAGTTCCGACTTGGCCGGATCCTTCTCGGAGCAGTCGGCGAGCTTGCCGGGCAGCGAGGCGACGTCGAGGACGCCCTTGCGGCGGGTGAGCTCGCGGGCGCGGCGGGCGGCCTCGCGGGCGGCGGCGGCCTCCACGACTTTACCGACGACGCTCTTGGCCTCGCTCGGATGCTCTTCGAGCCAGGTGCCGAGCGCCTCGTTGAGGGTGTTCTCGACGACCGGGCGGACTTCCGACGAGACCAGCTTGTCCTTGGTCTGGGAGGAGAACTTGGGGTCCGGCACCTTGACCGAGAGGACACAGGTCAGCCCCTCGCGGCAATCTTCGCCGGAGAGCGTCACCTTCTCCTTCTTCATCAGGCCGGAACTATCCGCATAGCCGGTGATCTGGCGGGTCAGCGCGCCGCGGAAGCCGGCGAGATGGGTGCCGCCGTCACGCTGCGGGATGTTGTTGGTGAAGCAGAGCGTCTGCTCGTGATAGCTGTCGTTCCACCACAGGGCGCATTCGACGGTGATGCCGTCCTTCTCCGCCTTCATGTAGACCGGCTCGGCGAGCGCCTGCTTCTTCATCCGGTCGAGATACCTCACGAACTCGATGAGGCCGCCCTCGTAGTGCATCTTCACCACGTGGGGCTCGACGCCACGGCGATCCTCGAGGGTGATGTTGACGCCCGAGTTGAGGAAGGCGAGTTCGCGCAGGCGGTGCTCCAGCGTGGCGAAATCGAAATCGGTCTTGGTGAAGGTCTGGGGCGAGGGCAGGAAGGTCACTTCCGTGCCGCGCTTGCCCGGCGCCGGGCCGACGAGCCTCAGGTCCTCGTCCGGCACGCCGTGGCGGAAGCGCATGGTGTGCTCCTTGTCGTCGCGCCAGATCGTCAGATCGAGCGTGGTCGACAGGGCGTTCACCACGGAGACGCCGACGCCGTGCAGGCCGCCGGAGACCTTGTAGGAGTTCTGGTCGAACTTACCGCCGGCATGCAGCTGGGTCATGATGACGTTGGCCGCCGACACGCCTTCTTCCGGATGGATGTCGGTGGGGATGCCGCGGCCGTCGTCGCGCACCGTCACCGAGCCGTCGGCATTGAGCCGCACGAAGACCTCGCTCGCCCAGCCGGCCAGCGCCTCGTCGATGGCGTTGTCGACGACCTCGTAGACCATGTGGTGCAGGCCCGAGCCGTCGTCGGTGTCGCCGATGTACATGCCCGGCCGCTTGCGGACCGCGTCGAGGCCCTTCAGCACCTTGATCGAGTCGGCGCCGTAGCCGTCCGCGCCGTTCCTCTGGGTGCCTTCGTCGTGGATGTCGGTCATGGGCCGGGGGTCGCTTTCCATCGTCTGTCGCGCATATCGCGAGGCCGTCTACATACAGGCGCGCGCGCGTGGGCGCAAAACTTCCCGGAGGGGCCGAAAAGAGGCTTGTCGATCAGAGGCTTGTCGGGAGCGTGAAATCGGCGTCGGCGAACCTCCGGAAGCGATTCGCACCGATCGGCGGCCGGCACCGGGCGCCGCGCCGCCGTCGGGGGTCGTCTTCCCCCGGGGGCGGGCGGCCCAG
>CALMYM010000302.1 GCA_937873675.1 uncultured Alphaproteobacteria bacterium
AGGAGGGAGAACGGGTCGGGTGTGGTCGGTGCCCTTGGGGCGGCCGACCCGGAGGGGTGTTTGCACCGGAAACGCGATGACCGAAGCTTCGATCCCCCACTTTCCCCGCCTCGTCGACCATCTGGTGGCGCGGCTGCCGACGCTGCCGCTCGATCTGGCGCTGAGGCGGTTCATCACCTCGTTGACGGAGCGCCATCCGTCGCTGTTCTCGCGGCTCGACGATCAGGCACGGAAGACCTTCCTGATCGATCCGACCGACGTGTCGATCGCCTTCCTGCTGCGGCCGGACCCGGCGCTGCCGCGGCTGGAAGCGGTGAAGCGGGCGCCCGACGGAACGATCGTGGCGGCGCGTGACGCCCGCATCGCCGGGCCGCTCGCGGCGCTGGTCGGCATGGTGCACGGGGCGCTCGACGGCGACGCGCTGTTCTTCTCGCGCGACATCGTCATCGAGGGCGACACCGAGGCGGTGCTGGCGCTGAGGAACGCGGTCGACGACAGCGAGATCGATCTGGCGGAAGAGGTCGCGGCGATCACCGGGCCGGCGTCGAAGGTCGTCGCCGAGATCTTCCGCCGCGCCGCGCCGGTGGCCGAGCGGATGACCGGCGTCACGCTCACCCGCGCCGGAGGCACGCCGGCATGAACATGGTCTCCGAGATCTTCCGTCCCGAACGGGTCTCCCCGGCCGGAACGCCGGCGGCGCTCCGAACCGCCGTCGAGGCGGGCACCGACGCGGTCTATTGCGGCTTCCGCGACGAGACCAACGCCCGCAACTTCCCCGGCCTCAATTTCTCGCCGGCCGAACTCACCGCATCGATCCGCTTCGCCCACGAACACGGCGCGCGAGTCCTGGTGGCGATCAACACCTTCCCACGCGCCGGGGCGGAGCGGCTCTGGCACGACGCGGTGGCGCGCGCCGAAGACGCCGGGGCGGACGCGGTGATCCTCGCCGACCTCGGTCTCGTCGCCCACGCGGCGGCGAAACATCCGAAACTGCGCCGTCATCTCTCGGTGCAGGCGGCGGCGTCGAACCCCGACGTCATCCGCTTCTGGGCCGACACGTTCGACATCAAGCGGGTGGTGCTGCCGCGCGTCCTGACCGTGCCGGAGATCGCCGCGATCAACCTCGAGATCTCCTGCGAGACCGAGGTCTTCGTCTTCGGCGGGCTGTGCGTCATGGCCGAGGGGCGCTGCTCGCTCTCCTCCCACGCCACCGGCAAGTCGCCCAACATGAACGGCGTGTGTTCGCCGCCGAGCCACGTGCTCTACAAGGAGGAGGGCGCCGATCTCGTCGCCGAGCTCGGCGGCTGGACCATCGACCGGACGCCCAAGGGCGTGCCGGCCCCCTACCCCACCCTGTGCAAGGGGCGGTTCTCGGCCGGCGACTATTCCGGCCACGTCTTCGAGGATCCGGTGAGCCTCGACGCGGCGCAGCTCATTCCGCCGCTGATCGAAGCGGGGGTCACCGCCTTCAAGATCGAGGGGCGGCAGAGGAGCCGCGCCTATACGCAGGCGGTGGTCGGCGCCTTCCGCAAGGCGATCGACGACCACGTCGCCGGCCGGCCGATCGCTTCCGACATGACCATGCGGCTGGCCGAAGGCCAGACCACCACCGCCGGCGCCTACAAGAAGACCTGGAGATGACCGCCGTGACCGCTTCGAACCCCACCCTGGTCATGGGTCCGGTGCTCTACAACTGGTCGGTCGACGCCTGGGTCGACTTCCACGCCCGGGTCGCCGACGAGATCGACGTCGACCGCGTCCATGTCGGCGAAGTGGTGTGCTCCAAGCGCGAGCCCTTCTTCGCCGATCGGCTGCCGGAGGTGATCGAACGCCTGCAACGCGGCGGCAAGACCGTCGTCGTCGACACGCTCGCCCTGGTGACGGTGAAGCGCGAGCGCCAGCTGGTCAACGATCTCGCCGCCCTCGACGGGGTCGAGATCGAGATCAACGACCTCACCCCGCTCGCGGCTCTCGACTTCGGCCGGCGCTTCGCCGTGTCGCCGCTGGTCAACGTCTACAACGAGGGCACCCTCACCTTCCTGGCGTCGCGCGGCGCCTGGAGCGTCTGCCTGCCGCCGGAGCTGCCGCTCGCCTCGGTCGAGGTCCTGGCGCGGACGGGGGCGCGGCTCGGGGTCGAGACCCAGGTCTTCGCCTTCGGTCGACTGCCGCTCGCCATCTCCGGGCGCTGCTACCACGCCCGCATCCACGGCCTCGCCAAGGACAGCTGCCGCTACGTCTGTTCGGAGGACCCGGACGGGCTCGAGGTCGACACGCTCGACGGCGAGGCCTTCCTGGCGGTCAACGGCGTCCAGACGATGTCGCAGGACTGTGCGGTGGTGATGGACGAGCTCGACGCGCTGGTCGCGGCCGGTGTCGGCGCCTTCCGCCTCAGCCCGCAGACCGGCGACATGGGTGCGGTGGCGCGCGCCTATCGCGATCGTCTCGCCGGCCGCATCGACGGGACGGAAGCGATGGCGCGACTCGCGAGCGCCGGGCTGACCATGCCGATCGGGCCGTCGATGATGAGCCGGGCCTGGACGCCGGCGTCGCAACCGGGACGGTGACGTCGGCCTTGCCTTCGCCGCGGCCTGCGTGTTGACTCCGCCTGCGGGCGAAGCGGCGGCGACTTCGCGTGATCCGACGGCGACATGGCGACGACGACGAACGAGACCTTCACGGAACGGCTCACCCGCCTCGGCTTCGTCGCGGCCGGTACCGCCGAGGCGTCGCCGGAGACGGGGGGCCTGCGCGCCCTTCTCGAACGCTCGACGCTGGAACCGGCGGCCTTCGCCGACCAGGTCGCCGACCATTTCGGCCTCCCCCGCGCCGGCCTCGAGACGATGCAGAACGGGCGGCCGCTGATCTCCGGCCTGTCGCGGCCCTTCCTGCGCGAACACGCGGTCTATCCGTGGGAGACGGCGAAGGGCGAGGCGCGGCTCGCGGTCGCCGACCCGACCGACGGCGCGTCGCTCCGGGTGCTCGAACTCACCCTGGGGCGAGCGACGGCGCGCGAGGTGGCGAGCTTCGAGGAGATCGACGCGCTCCTGAGAGCCCAGTCGGGCGACGAGCCGGCGGCACTCGACGGTGCGGCGGAGATCCTGGCGCCGCGCGAGACCGACGATCTCGAAGACCTGCGCGACATGGCGAGCGGCGCCCCGGTGGTGCGCGCCGTCAACGAACTCTTCGAACGGGCGGTGGAGGCGCGGGCGACCGACATCCACGTCGAGCCGTTCCGCAACGCGCTGCAGGTGCGGCTGCGCGTCGACGGTCTTCTCCGCCCGATCCCGTCGCCGCCGGCGGCGATGGCGCGGGCGATCGTGTCGCGCATCAAGATCCTCGCCTCGCTCAACATCGCCGAACGGCGGCTGCCGCAGGACGGCCGCGCTCGCATCCGGGTCGGCGCGGCGGAGATCGACCTGCGCATCGCCACCATGCCGACGGCGCACGGCGAGGCGGCGCTCGCCCGTCTGCGGGCGCGCATCCCGCGGCTGGCCAACCTCACCCGCCTCGGTCTCGCGGATCGCGACCGCGCCGTCGTCGAGCACCACATCGAGGCGCCGCACGGTATGATCGTCGTCACCGGGCCGACCGGCTCGGGCAAGACGACGACCATCGCCGCCATCCTCGCCCATCTCAATCAGCCGCTGCGCAAGATCCTGACCATCGAGGACCCGATCGAATACGAGATCGCGGGCATCAACCAGTCGCAGGTGAAGCCGGCGATCGGCCTCACCTTCGCCACGGCGCTGCGCGCCTTCCTGCGTCAGGACCCCGACGTGATCATGGTCGGCGAAATGCGCGACGGCGAGACGGCGCGGATCGGTATCCAGGCCTCGCTCACCGGCCATCTGGTGGTGACGACGCTGCACACCAACACCGCGGCGACGGCGGTGATGCGCCTCGCCGACATGGGGGTGGAGCCGTATCTGCTCGCCTCGACGCTGCGCATGATCATCGGCCAGCGGCTCGTCCGCCTGCTCTGCCCGGAATGCCGGACGACCGAACGGATCGACGCCGCGACCTTGATGCGCGAGCCGCGCTACGCCGCGCTGGGGTTGATCGAGGGCGACGAGGTGGGGCGGCCGGTCGGCTGTCCGCATTGCGCCGGCACCGGCTATCGCGGCCGGGTGGCGGTGTTCGAGGTGCTCGAGGTCTCCGCGCCGATCCGGCGGCTGATCACCCGCGGGTTGGGCGACGGCGAGATCGAGGCGCAGGCGGAAGCCGAGGGCATGGCGACGATGATCGCCGACGGTCTGGCGAAATGCCGCGCCGGCCTCACCTCGGTCGACGAGATCCTGCGCGTCACGGCGAGCCGCTGATCATGGTCCAGGTGCGCTACAAGGCCCTCGACACCGCCGGTCGCTTCACCACCGGGGTGATGGAAGGCGGCAGCGAGGCCGAGGTCGCCGACCGCCTCGGCCGTACCGGCCACGTGGTGCTGGAGACGTCGAGCGGGACGGCGGCGGGTGGTAAGACGAGCATCCTGTCCTTCAGCGGCCGGGCGAGCGGGCGCGACGTCACCACATTCCTCGCCGATCTGGCACTGGTGCTGCGCGCCGGACTGCCGCTCGACGAGGCGCTCGACCTCGTCGCCTCGGAGGAGACGAGCGCCATCGCCACGGTGGCGCGGGATCTGCGCCGCTCGGTCACCGGTGGCGCCAGTCTCGCCGAGGCGATGGCCGGACACGGCCGGTTGTTCGGCACCGACGTCGTCACCATGGTGCGGGTCGCCGAAGCGGCGGGCAATCTCGAATCGGTGTTGCGCTCGGTCGCCGAGGCGCGGACCCGGTCGCAGCGGATGATCGACACGATCGGCTCGTCGCTGCGCTATCCGGCCTTCCTGCTGATGGCGGCGACCGCCGTGCTGGTCTTCTTCCTGATCGCGGTGGTGCCGCAGTTCGCCGGCGTGCTGCGCGACTTCGGCGCGGGCCAGACCGGGCTCGTCGGCTTCGTCCTGTCGGCGTCCGACTTCCTGATCGCCGAAGGCGAGGTTCTCGCCGCTCTTCTCGCCGCCGCACTCCTCGCCCTGCTCATGATCTTCCGCCGGCCGGCGGCGCGGGCGTGGTTCTGGATCCGGGTGGCGCGGTTGCCCGGCCTCGCCGGCATCGTGGCGCTCCGGCGGACCGCCGTCTTCTGCGGCGGGCTCGCCACCCTGCTCGCCAACGGCGTGACCCTGACGGAGGCGCTGCGGGTGCTCGCCGATCTGCCGGGGGCGACGGGGGCGGGCCTCGCCCGGGTCGGCGAAGGCGTCCGGCGCGGCAAGCGGCTGGTCGAGGCGATCACCGAGGAGAACTATCTGCCGCCGCTCGCCCTCAACATGCTACGGCTCGGCGAGGAGACCGGCGAACTCGCCGAGATCGCCCGGCGGACGGCGGAGTTCTACGAGGCGAAGCTGACGCGGCGGCTCGACCGGCTCGCCGGCATCGTCGGGCCGGCGGCGATCATCGGCATCGCGGTGATGGTGGGCGGCTTGATCGTCTCCATACTTTCCGCGCTATTGAGCATCAATCAGTTGGTACTGTGACGCCGCGAACGGCGACGTCGGAACGAGAAGGAGCAGACCTCATGCGGGTGAGCGGAACCGTGGAACGGTCGACGGTGGCGACATCGGCGCGCGCCGGCTTCACCCTGGTGGAGATGCTGGTCGTCCTCGTCATCATCGGCCTGATCATGGGGCTGGTCGGCCCGCGGGTGCTCAACTACCTGACCGACGCGCGCGAGAAGACGGCGAAGATCCAGATCGAGAGCTTCAAGAACGCCGTCGACCTCTACTACCTCGACACCGGCCGCTACCCCTCGACCAGCGAGGGCCTCGGCGCCCTGGTGAAGAAGCCGAGCGGCGCCGACGGCTGGAACGGTCCCTATCTCAGAGGCGGCAATCTGCCGGTCGACCCGTGGGGCCACGCCTACGTCTATCGCTCGCCGGCCGACAAGGCGCCCTTCGAGATCACCTCGGTCGGACCTCAAGGAGGCGGCACCGGTGCGGGCGGGAACCGGAAACCCTGACGCGGCGGACCGTCACGGCGATCGGGCTCGCGCCCGCGCGGGCGAACGCGGCGTGATCCTGCTCGACATGGTGCTGGCGGTGGCGGTGCTGCTGCTCATGGTGCGCATCGTCTGGCCGATCCTGCCGACCAACACCTCACCGGCGCGGCTCGCCGCCTGGAGCCACGAGATCGCCGCGCTGATCGAGGAGGATAGGGTGGTGGCGGCGCGGGTCGGGCGGACCGTCGCGACCCGCATCGACGTGCGCGACAAGCGCTTCGTCGGCGGCGCCCGCGGCGGCGTGGTGAAATTGCCGCGCGACGTGGCGCTCGACGTCGTCACCACCGCCGACTGCACCGTCGACGGCGACCGTTTCGCCGTCGGTTTCGCCCCCGACGGCCGATCCTGCGGGCTGGTCGTCACACTGCGGGCGCCGGCCGGCGTCGCCAACCGGATCTCCGTCAACTGGCTGACCGGTCTCGTGGAAGTGACGGGAGGGGTGCGTGGCCGCGGATAGGCGCTCCGGCTTCATGCTGCTCGAGGTTCTGGTGGCGGCGGTGGTGGCGGTGGTGTTGATCACCCTGCTCACCCGGCTCGCCGCCGGCAATCGCCACCGGGTCGGCGAGATCGCCGGTACCTCGGGCGCCATGGCGGTCGCCCGCAGCGTTCTCGAGGAGGTCTCCGATCGCCGCAAGCTCGAAGCCGGCGAACGGCGCGGCATGGCCGGGGCCTACCGTTGGGTGGTGGTGACCGACCGGCTCGACGACGTGGAACCGGGCGCGGCGACGTCGAAGACCGATCAGGAGACCGGCAACGACCCGGAGAAGGTGATCTGGACGCTCTACCGGATCGGCGTCGCCGTGGAGGCGCCGGACGGGCGACGCACGACGCTCGAGACCCATCGCCTCGGCCGCCGACAAGGCCGGGGGTGAACCGTGGCCCGCTCCACCCCTCCCCACGACCATGACCGCGTTCGCCGCCCACCGCGGGCGAGCGAGGCGTCGCGCGCCGGTTTCGGCCTGATCGAGGCGATCCTCGCGCTGGCGATCGCCGGGCTGGTGCTGGCGGCGGTGACCGAGCTCGCCGGGCGGACGCTGCGCTCGTGGAACGCCGGCTTCGCCACGGTGGCGGCGGTGGAACGCACCGACATCGCTCTCGGGCGCATCTCGGCCGATCTCGCCGGGTTGTTGCCGGTCCGGCTGGCGAGCGCCGACGATCCCGCCATCCTCTTCGCCGGGGATGCGCACGCCATGGCCTTCACCGCGCTGACGCCGTTCGATCGCACCCGCGACGGTATCGCGACCGTCGAGATCGGGGTGGAGACGACCGCCGACGGCGCCGTGCTCACTCGGCGCCTGCGACGCGGTCGCGAGCGGGCGCTGCGCGACGGCGACCGGGTGGTGCTGCTCTCCGGGTCGCTCGATCTCGCCTTCGCCTATCGCGATCAGGCGGGACGGCGGGTCGCCACCTGGACGAAACCCGGCGAGGTGCCGCGCGGCGTGATCGTCACCCTCGGCGGACCACGCGGCGGCGGCGGGCTGCCGGTGGAGGTGATGTTGCCGATCCCGGTGGCCATCGCGGTGTCCTGTCTGATCGAGGTGCCGGAACCGGCGGCGCGGACGCCTCGTCCCGGCGAAGCCCCCGTCCCGGGTGGCGAAGCCGGCGAGCCGGGCGCCGAGCCGGGCGCCCCCCACAAGCCGGCCGGCGAGATGCCCGATGA
>CALMYM010000303.1 GCA_937873675.1 uncultured Alphaproteobacteria bacterium
ACGCCCATGGCAAAGCGCTTGACCGCCGAGACAGTCGCTCGAACCATCGCGCACCGCCTTCCCCCTGGCTCCCGCTCCGCGGCCCTCACAACAACCCCAGCCCGGCCAACTCGCGCAGGAACTCGACCGGCAGGTCGGCGACGGCTTCGGACCTCAGGTCCCGCGGCGCGACCTCGGCGTCGAGATAGCGCCAGCCCTGGAACGGCCGGTAGGGCCGCGCCTCGACCTCGACCAACTCGCCGGAGAGCACGATGTCGCAATGGGGCACGCCGGCCGCGTCCTTGACGGCACGCAGCTCGAGGATCTGCTCGCGCACCCGGATCTGGCCCTTGATCACCCAATAGAGCGAGCCGCCGGGCACGATCTCGTCGATCCGCTTCGGCATCATCCGGGTGCGGTGGATGTGGACCGGTTCGAGCCCGCGCCGCTTCTTCTCGGCGAGCGTCGCGCCGATCCAGTGGGCGAGATCGTCGATACCGTCGCAGCCGACGCAGAGCTTGATCAGATTGAGGGCCATGGCGGTTCCGGGCAAAGGCGGACCGCGGGGTCCAGAACCCGCCCCGGCGGCCCAGACCACCGCCCGCCGGCGATGGTCCACCGCTGTCGTTTCGGCCTCAGTCCTCGACCTCGTCGGCCTCGACGATCGCCGTCTCGGCATCGGCCCCGGCCTTCCAGGCGCGGAAGGCGGGGAGCGCCAACACGGCATCCATGTAGGCCCGCGTGTCGGCGGCGACCGGCCAGGAATAGGTGTCGAGCCGGGTGACCACCGGCGCATACATCGCATCGGCGGCCGAGAATTCGCCGAAGAGGAACGGCCCGGCGGCACCGAACCGCCCCCGCGCATCGCGCCACGCCGCCTCGATCCGTGCGACGTCGGCCGTCGCCGCCGGACCACGATCCTTGAAGGCGAAGTGCTTGCGCAGGTTCATCGGACAGGCGCCGCGCAGGCCGGTGAAGCCGGCGTGCATCTCGGAGGTGAGCGCCCGGGCGAGCGCCCGTGCCGCTCGATCGCGCGGCCAGATCGCGTGTTCGGGATGGCTCTCGGCGAGAAACTCGATGATCGCCAGGGTCTCGTGGACGGCGATGTCGCCCTCGACCAGGCAGGGCACCTTGCCCGAGGGCGAGTACTTCAGCACCGTCGGCTTGAACTCGGGTGTGTCGAGCGGCACCAGGATCTCCTCGAAGGGGAGACCGAAATGCGTCATCAGCAACCACGGCCGGAGCGACCACGACGAATAGCGCTTGTTGCCGATGATGAGCTTCGGGTCGGCCATGGATCGTCTCCTCTTCGTCGCTGTGCCCGGACCGTGCGCGCCCGGTCGATCACCGGACGAACACTGATCGAGCGACCGTCGCACCCGCCGCCGACCGCGTCCAACGGATTGGTTTGAAGAGGGTCTTCAATCGGATTGATGAAAGGAGGGCGACCGGTGAACGCCGGCGACGCTTCCGCGACTTGCGACTTTCGGATAATCCTTGCCCATGAGCTCGTTCACCACCCTCGACTTCGTCGCCTTCGCCTGGTTCGTCATCGCCTGGGCGAGCTTCGGCTTCGTCGTCGACTTCGCGCTGATCGGACGGCCGTCGCTGTCGCGGCTGATGGACGACGAGCGCCGCCGCTGGATGCGGGAGATGGCGAAGCGCGAGGTGCGGATCGTCGACACGGCGATCATGACCAGCCTGCAGAACGGCACCGCCTTCTTCGCCTCGACCTCGCTGCTGGCACTCGGCGGCGCCTTCACGCTGCTCAATCAGACCGAGCGGATGCTGGCGATCTTCCTCGACGTGCCGTTCCGCACCGTCCCGACCGCCGGTGAGCTCGAGTTCAAGATCGCCCTCCTGGTGGCGATCTACGGCTACGCCTTCTTCAAGTTCGGCTGGGCCTATCGGCTGTTCAACTACTCGGCGATCCTGATCGGTGCGGTGCCGCCGGCCGACGATGCCGACGTCGCGGCGCGCGATCACGCCGTGCTCCGGGCGGGCGAGATGCAGATCGACGCCGGCCACCATTTCCATTGGGGCATGCGGGCGCTGTTCTTCTCGCTCGGGCTCTTCGGCTGGTTCGTCGACGCACGGGTGTTCCTGGTGTCGACCACCTTCATCCTCGCCGTGCTGATCCGCCGCCAGTATTTCTCGCGGGCCCGTACCTCGCTGCTCGAAGCGGCGTCGGAGAAGGCCGCCTGAACGGCGGCCGGCTCACGGCGCCGGGCGCAGTTCCGAGGCGCGGCCGGTGAGGCGATAGACGAGGATGCCGAGCCATTCCTTGACCGCCATGTCGGCGCTCATCAATCCCCACAGCATCGGCGGGCGCAGGCCGATGCGTCCGGTGGTGGCGTAGGCCGCCGGTCGCGCGACGATGCCGGTCCAGCCGGCGGCGCGGAACGTGGCGATCGCCCGCGGCATGTGGAAGGCGGTCGTCACCAGCCACCACGTCGCCCCCGCCTCCGGCTTCACCAGATCGCGGCTGGCGGTGGCGTTCTCCCAGGTGGTTCGCGAGCCCTGCTCCAGCACCAGCCGCTCCGGCGCCACGCCGACGGCGACGAAGAGGCGGCGCATCAGCCCGGCCTCCGACGCCTCGACGGTGCCGAGGAGGGCGTTGGAGCCGCCGGAGAGGACGATCCGCGCCTGCGGATAGCGCTTCGCCAGCTCCGCCACCTCGAAGATCGCCGCCGCGCCCTCCCCGAGGCCGACGACACCGCGGGCCGAGCCCATCCGCGCATCGGTGAAGCCGCCGAGCACGACGATGCCGGCCGGCGCCGGCGCATCGGCGGGCGGGATGGGGAAACGGTTCTCGAGGTCGGTGAGGAGATAGGGGCCGAGCGGCGTCAGCGTGAAGACCAACAGCATCGCCAGACCGAGACCGGCGAGGGCGCGGCCGATCCGGCGCAAGCCGACGACGGAGGCGACGAGCCCGCCGACGATCAACAGCACCGTCAGGGTCGACGGTTGGGCGAAGAGGAAGGCCACCTTCGACAGTGTGAAGAACATTCCCGTCCCTCCCCGGCCCCGCCCGGCGCCGGCTCACGTCGAGCGCGGCGGCGTCGATCGTCCGCGTCCACAACGGCCGAGGGCCTCTCGCGAGGCCCCCGTCACGTTTCACTGGGGATCCGGCAGGTCGCTTCGCGACGCCGGATCGAACTCGTCGAAAAACCCTTGTGTGGACGGGCTTTTCGCCGAACGGAATACGGAGGTCGGATGTGTTCATCCGACCTCCGCATCACGATGTCGTCTCGTCCCTCAGGGGAGATCGCCGATGGTCTTGATGACCTGACCGACGAGACCGTAGGCGATCGCCTCGTCCGGACCCATCCAGAAGTCGCGGTCGGTGTCCTTGGCGATGCGCTCCAGCGGCTGGCCGGTGGCGTCGGCGAAGATCTGGTTGAGGCGGTCGCGCATCTTGAGGATCTCGCGCGCCTGGATCTCGATGTCGGTGGCCGGGCCACCGGCGCCGCCGGACGGTTGATGCAGCAGGAAGCGGGTGTTGGGCAGACAGAAGCGCCGCTCCTTGGGCACCGAGGCGTAGATCAGCGCACCGGCCGAGGCGACCCAGCCGACGCCGATCATCCGCACCGGAGCCGGCACGAAGTTGATCATGTCGTGGATCATGTCGCCCGACTCGACGTGGCCGCCCGGCGAGCAGACGACGACGTTGATCGGGTCCTTCGACACGTGGGAGAGCGCCAGCAGGCGGGCGGTGACGTCACGCGCCAGTTCCTGGGTGATCGAGCCGGTGATGAGGACCGTGCGAGCGTCGAAGAGGTGCTTGTCGACCGGCACCGACTGCGGCGTCTTGGTCTTCTCCTCGTCCTCCTCCTCGTCGTCGAGGCGGGTGAACCAGTAGGTCTTGGGGCTCTTGATCATGGCGCGTCCGGATGAAAGGCGGCGGGGTTCGTGTCCCCAAGATGTAGTGGCCTCGCCGGGACGTGTCGACCCCGCTCACGAAAGATGCTCAACGCGCCGTGGCGAGGGGGGCGCCTTCACGTGTGGGATATCAGCCATCCTTCTGTGAGAATGGAGAAATCACGGCTTCGGCGATGGTTGCGGAGCGGCTCTCGCGAACGCCTCGCGGGCGCCGGATCGTGCTAGTCTGCGTCGTCCGCCAAGGGAGCGCCTCGCATGTGGTCCTTCTCGATTCTCCGTTCGCTGCGGCTCGTCCTCGCCACCTGGCCCTTCGTCGGCCTGCGCATCCTGGTGCTCGGCGGTCTGTCGCTCGCCTTCGTCGCCGCGGTGGCGAGCGGTGCCGGCGCCGGTTGGGTCGTCGGCCACGTCGGCACGGCCGACTTCCGCGCCGGAGCGACCGCCTGGGGCGGCATCCTCGGCGGCGTCGGCGCCGTCGTCTGGGTGTGGAGCCTGCGCGAGTATCTGCTCTACATGATCACCGCCGGCCACGTCGCGGCGATGGTCATGGTGCTCGACGGCCGCTCGCTCCCCTCCGGCCGCGCTCAGATCGCCTTCGCGGTGGAGACGGTGAAGGCGCGCTTCGGCGAAGTCCACCTGCTCTTCGTCCTCGACCAGCTGGTCAAGGGCTCGGTGCGGGCGGTGACCGGTCTCGTCGGCGGTGTCGGGCTCCTGTCGTTCCTGCCGGGTCTGCAGCCGCTGATCCGCCTCCTCGGCGCCATCTTGCGGATGTCGACCACCTTCATCGACGAGGTGGTGCTCGCCCGCGAGATCCGCATCGCCTCGGAAGATCCCTGGACCACCGCCCGCCAGGGCATCGTGCTCTACGCCCAGAACGCCAAGACGATCCTGTGGAACGCCGTGTGGCTGACGCTGTTCCGCTGGGTGATGGCGGTGATCCTGTTCGTGGTGCTGCTGGCGCCGGTCGGCATCGTCGCGCTGATCGTGCCGGGGCCGACCACCGCGTGGAGCCTGATCTTCACCTTCCTCTTCGCCGTGGCGGCGCAACGGGCGGTGATCGACCCGTTCCTGATCGCCTCGACGATGCAGGTCTATTTCGCCGCGACCGAAGGCCAGCGCCCGGATCCCGACTGGGACGCCAAGCTCGCTGCAGTCTCGGACCCGTTCCGCGATCTCGTCGCACGCGCCCGCTCGGCGTTCACCGGAGGATCACGCGCGCCGTCGGCGTGAGACGGCGCGCGGCCGAGTGTCGTCGCTCAGCGGCAGCCGAGGGCCGATTCGGCGCGCTTGATGGTGGAGACGTTGGCCCGCTCGATGCGGTTCATCGGCACCGCGCCGTCGCTCCGGTAGCGGCAGCCGTCGTTGCCGAAGGTGGCGATGCCGCGGGCGGTTTTGAAGCAATAGCCGTTCTCCTGGTAGATGCTGTTGCGCATCTGCCAGAGGAACTCGCAGTTCGGCCCCGAAACGAGGTCGCGATAGGAGAAATAGTCGCGGTTGGAGCAACCGAAGACGTCGTAGCAGGCGGCGGCGGCCGGCACCGCGGAGAGGGCGAGCGCGATGGCGGCGAGGCGCAGGGTCGAATAGGGCACGGGTCATCCTCCTCTTCTGCGAATTTCGAACGGTCTCATTCGGGACCCGGCGGATCGCTTCGCGACGCCGGATCGGCCGATCATTTCGAGCCGAAACAGATCTTCTCGAAGCGGCCGAGGTACGGCGCGATGCCGGCCCGCGGCGGCAGCGGTTCGAGGGTGATTTCCACAGTATCACCGTTTCCGACCTGAAGGACAACCGGCCCGGGCGCGCTCAGCACTTTCATCAGGCCGACGCCCATCTTCTTCATCTCCCGAGCGTCGGCGTCCTTTTCGACCCGGAAGGTCTTCTGCCCGGCGTCGCCGGTCACCACCTCGCCGGTGATCGACCATTCGGCATCGGCCACCATGAGCCGCAATTCGGCGCCCTCCCCCGCGGTCGTACCGGGCATCGCCGGGACGTAGAGGAAGAACTCGTCGACGTCGCGCAGGCAGCCGAAGTCGAAGAGCCGGGGACCGCCGGCCTCGGCGGTGTAGTGGAGGAAGGCGCGGCGGCGCGGATCGGTGACCATCGACCAACCGGCGGGGTCCCCCTCGTCGGCGATCGCGACCGGCGGCGCCGGGAGGATCGACGCCACCGTCACGGCGGCGAACAGCAGTCTGGCGATTGTCGAGGGCATCGGACCCTCCTCCGGATTCGGGCGCGAGATCGGCGGCCCGGCCGTGGCGGCCGGGTCAATCGAGGAACGGCAGATTGGCGCAGACGAGGCGGCCGGAGCCGGCGTCGATCACCAGCCAGCCGTCGATCGGACCGCCGTCGTGGTCCCGGGCGCGCGTCACCACCACGTGGAAGCTCCAAACCGGGCTGGCGCCGCCGCCGCAGACGGTGTCGCGGCGCGGTCCGAGTTTGCGTTCGGTGATGTTGGCGGTGACCGCCGCCGCGGTGTCGCCGTAGGGATCGCCCTTCAGGATCGAGATCGCCTTGGCGAGAGCCTGTTTCTCCGAGAGGCCGGCGGCGAGGACCGACGTCGTCGCAGCGAGGAGAGCGGCGAGGAACAGGGGCGAGAGACGTCGCATGACCGACCTCCGCTTCACCGTCGGGGGGCATCCCCGACGGCGGCGGAGTCTATCAGGATCGACGTCCGCCGGCGTTGCGGTGGCGCAAGCCGGTCTCGCGCCGCCGGTCCGGTCTCGTCAGGCGGTCAGTTCGAAGAGCTGACGGCCGATCAGCATGCGGCGGATCTCGCTGGTGCCGGCGCCGATCTCGTAGAGCTTGGCGTCGCGCAGCAGGCGGCCGGTCGGGCTCTCGTTGACGTAACCCATGCCGCCGAGCAGCTGGATGGCGTCGAGCGCCGCCTTGGTGGCGCGTTCGGCGGCGAAGAGGATGGCGCCGGCGGAATCCTGGCGGGTGGTCCTGCCGGCGTCGCACGACTTGGCGACGGCGTAGACATAGGCGCGCGAGGCGTTGAGCTCGACGTACATGTCGGCGACCTTGGCCTGGACGAGCTGGAAAGTGCCGATCGGCGCGCCGAACTGCTTACGCTCGTGGACGTAGGGCAGGACGATGTCGAGCGCGGCCTGGGCGATGCCGAGCGGGCCGGCGGCGAGCACGGCGCGCTCGTAGTCGAGGCCGGACATCAGCACGTTGACGCCCTTGTTCACCGTGCCGAGCACGTTCTCCTCGGGCACCTCGCAGTCCTCGAACACCAGTTCGCCGGTCTCAGAGCCGCGCATGCCGAGCTTGTCGAGCTTCTGGGCGACCGAGAAGCCCTTGAAGCCCTTCTCGATCAGGAAGGCGGTGATGCCCTTCGGCCCGGCCGACGGATCGGTCTTGGCGTAGACGATCAGGGTGTCGGCGGAGGGGCCGTTGGTGATCCACAGCTTGGTGCCGTTGAGGACCCAGCGGTCGCCCTTCTTCTCGGCGCGCAGCTTCATCGACACGACGTCGGACCCGGCGCCGGGCTCCGACATGGCGAGGCCGCCGAGGTGCTCGCCGGAGACCAGCTTGCCGAGATAGCGGGTCTTCTGGTCGTCGTTGCCCCATCGGCGCAGCTGGTTGATGCAGAGATTGGAATGGGCGCCGTAGGAGAGGCCGATCGAACCGGAGGCGCGGGAGATCTCCTCCATGGCGATGCAGTGCTCGAGATAACCGAGCCCGGCGCCGCCCCACTCCTCCTCGACGGTGATGCCGTGCAAGCCCAGCGCCCCCATTTCCGGCCACAGGTGGCGCGGGAACCAATCCTCGCGATCGATCTTGTCGGCGAGCGGCGCGATGTTGTCCTGGGCGTAGCCGCGGGCGGTGTCGCGCAGCATCTCGGCGGTCTCGCCGAGGCCGAAATCGAAGGCGGGCATGGTGTTCGGGATCATCGTTTCCTCCTGGCGACCCGGCCCGTTCGCGGGCTTCGGCACGTCGGCAAATTTATCTAACGGACGTTCGTTTGTTGTCAATTCGGTCGAAAGACGAGCGGCCCGGCCCCGGCGGGGCCGAGAAGGGTGCGAACGACAGGTTAGGAGCGCCGAGGAGGCCGTTGCAAGGGCCGGACGCGGACATCGTACGGAGGGCCGGTGAAACGATCGGCCGGTCGATCGAGGCGGGATCGCCTCTCCGCGGGAACCCGGCGATGCGATCCATCGCGGTGGCGACGAGACTCAGCGATGAGGGCGAGACGCCGCGGTGATGGCGTCACACCGCGGGGATGGCGCACCGCCGTCCGGTTCGCCCGAGAGCCGCCCCTCCTCGGCCGTCATCCCCGGCCGGAGCCGGCGCGAGACGGCGGAGGGGAAGGGGATCCATCGAAACCTCGATGTGTCGCGCCGTCGATGGGTCCCCTTCCCTCGCCCTGCGGGCTCGCCGGGGACGACGGGTATACATGGTCGGCCGGACCGAGGCCGGCATGGGGCGACGGAGGGGCACACGACCGTAGGGTGCAAAGAGCGCAGCGAATTGCACCGGCGGCGGTTCGAGTGGTTCGGGTGCGCCAGCGGGAACGGTCACACCGGGATCTCGGCCGGTGGAATTCGCTTCGCTCTTTCCACCCTACGGAGCCCCCGCCCCCCGCCCTCACATCATCCCGTACCACCACGTCGCCAGACCGAGCACGGCGAAGAAGCCGACGCAGTCGGTGACGGTGGTGACGAAGACGCCGGAGATCACCGCCGGGTCGCCGCCGGCCTTGTCGATGACCAGCGGGATGCCGACGCCGGCGAGACCGGCGGCGATCAGGTTGGTGATCATCGCGCCGCCGACGACGAGGCCGAGCTGCCACTCGCCGTACCAGGTCGAGACCGCGGCGCCGACGATCAGCGCGAAGGCGACGCCGTTGAGGAAGCTCACCATGATCTCGCGATTGACGAAGCGGGCGACGTTGAGGGGGCCGGCCTCGCGGGTTGCGACCGCGCGCCCCGCCACGGTCATGGTCTGGGTGGCGGCGTTGCCGCCCTGCCCCGCCACCACCGGCGCCAGCGCGGCGAGAGCCACGATGCGGGCGATCGTGTCCTCGAACAGGCCGATGACGCTCGCCGCCAGGAAGGCGGTGCCGAGATTGACCAGGAGCCAGAGGAAGCGGTTGCGGGTGGTGTACCAGACCGAGTCGGAGATCTCTTCGTCGCCGACGCCGGCGAGCGCGCGCAGGTCCTCTTCCGCCTCTTCCATGACGACGTCGACGACGTCGTCGGCGGTGACCACGCCGACCAGCCGATCGTTCTCGTCGAGGACCGGCATCGAGATCAGGTCGTAGCGCTCGAAGAGGCGGGCGACCTCCTCGCGGTCCTCTTCGACCCGGGCGGTGATGCGCACCTCGTCGACGATGTCGCCGATCGGGTTCAGCCGCTTGGAGCGCAGGATCTTGTCGAGCGCCACCGTGCCGACCAGCTTGAAGCCGGGATCGACGACGTGGATCTCGTAGAAATCGTCCGGCAGATCCTCGGTCTCGCGGCAGTAGTCGATCACCTGCCCGACCGTCCAGAACGGCGGCACGGCGATGAACTCCGTCTGCATCAGACGGCCGGCCGATTCCTCCGGATAGTCGAGCGAGCGCTCGAGCGCGAGACGCTCGGCGACCGGGAAGGTCTCGAGAATCGCGTCCTTCTTGGCCTCGTCGAGGTCTTCCAGGATGTAGATGGCGTCGTCGGAATCGAGGTCCTTGACGCCCTCGACGACGGTCTCGTGCGGCAGGTCGTCGATGAGCTGGACGCGCACCGTCTCGTCGACGTCGACGAGGACGGAGAATTCGAAGTCGTCGCCGAGCAGGCGGACCAGCACCGGACGCTCGTCGGCGTCGAGCGCCTCGATCAGGTCGGCGACGTCGGACTCGTGCAGATCCTCGGCGAGCGCCCTCAGCCGCTCGACGTCCTCGTGCTCGAGCGCCTCGGAAACCGCCGCCCGGAATTCGCGCGTCAGATCGCCGTCCTCGTCGCGTACCGGCGGCAGCGACGGCGCCGCCGGCGGCGGAGCATCGCCGTCCGTCGCCGCGAGCACGGCGATCGGCACCTCCGGCTCGACGCCGGGCGGGGCGATGTCTCTGTCGGTCACGGTCGTCTCCCGCCGGGGGTCGTTCGCGTCGAGGTCGCGCCGAGATCCGAAGCGGTCTTCGACCCGATCGCGTCGGCTCGAAACCCACTCCGATTCATTCATGGAGCAAGTTCTTTTCGATCGGATCGTTCCGACCGGATCGGAACATGCTCTAGCTTCCGCGCGGCGAGGAGGCCAGCGGAAAACGATGTCTCGCAAGCCTCTGCGGCGAGGATGTGACGCGATGCTTCCGCCGGCTCGACGCTCACATGTCGAAATGCGGCGTTTCCGGCCACGGATCCGCCACCATGATCGACGAGACTGTGTCTTCGTTAACTCGCCGTTGAGAAAAGCGGCCCTAGGTTGGTTAACGACATCTTGCGCCGCCGGGCGGGAATGCGACATTCGTCCGCCATCGAGCGGGGGACGGGTTTCGCTGCGAGCCGAACGGCGGAATTCGAGGTTTCACCCGACGCGAACGCACCGTTCGCGGGGGCGGTATCACGGTAGGCGGGAGCGCGGTCTCCTTCGCCCGGTGGAGTTCGACATGCGCCGTTCGTCCCTGCGTCGTCTCACCGTCTTCGGTGCCGGTGCCCTCGTGTTCGCCGTCGCGACGGCCGGTGCGGAGGCGCAACAGGCGCCGATGCAGCTCGGCGCCCCGACGCCCAAGCCGGCGACCGTGCCCCATGCGCGCCCCGTCGCCGCAGCCGACACGGCCCTCGCCACCGGTACGGTGAAGAAGCCGCAGGCCAAGCCCGCGAACGCCGCGGCGAAGCCCGCCGGCGCCGCCAAGCCGGTCGCCAAGAAGCTTCCCGCCGCCAAGCCGGCCACGCCGAAGGCGGCGAAGGCGCCGACGCCCAAGCCGGCGAAGCCCGATGCCGCGGCGGCGCGCGCGGCCACGCTCGCCCGGATGACCGGTCAGGTGAAGCCGCCGGAGCATCACCACGTCTTCCAGAACGTCGTGCCGGCCGCCTGCCCGGGCAACCCGGACGCCATCGGCGTGTCGCGGATCATGAAGGTCGACACCGACGGCGGTTTCTACGTCGGCCAGACCTATCACACCCGCCTGCCGCTCGAGCCCAAGGAAGTGGTGCTGACCTTCGACGACGGGCCGATGCAGGGCCGCACCGAGCGCGTCCTCACCGCGCTCGACAAGGAATGCACCAAGGCGTCGTTCTTCATCGTCGGTCAGATGGCCAAGGCCTATCCCGAGACGCTGCGCAAGACCGCGGCGGCGGGACACACCATCGCCTACCACACCATGACGCACCCGCTGAACATGGTGAAATGGCCGCTCGACAAGGCCCAGGCCAACGTCCGCGACGGCTGGCAGACGGTCGATCAGATCGTCTACGGCAAGGCCGGCGACAAGCCGGCGACGCCGTTCTTCCGCTATCCGGGCCTGTTCAACTCGCGGGCGCTGAACGAGTGGTTCAACGGCCTCGACATGGGTGTCTACGCCATCGACGCGGCCGGCAACGACTGGCTCAAGGGCTACATCAACATCGCCGACGGCCCCAACGTCATGAACCGGGCGCTCGCCGAGATCGAAGCGCGCCAGGGCGGCATCCTGCTCTTGCACGACATCAAGGATTCGTCGTCGTCGATCGTCGGCCCGCTGCTGCGCGAGCTGAAGAAGCGCGGCTACAAGATCGTCCACATCGTGCCGAAGAACGCCCCGCCGAAGCTCGCCTCCGGTCCCGTCACCGGGGTGATGCCGACCATCGCCGAGACGACCGTGCCGGTCGGCGAGCGCTCGATCGACAGCTTCGACGCCGCCAAGCGCCTCGCCCAGGAAGGCGCCGGCCGCACCGGCAAGACCTCGACCGCCGCCCTGCCCGCCTACGATGCGAACGCCGCCAAGGCCCGCCCGGTCGGCGGCGCGGTGGCGCCGGCCGCCCTGGCGACCGCGCCCGCGCCGCGGACGGCGGCTCCGGCTCCGACCCCGACCCGTGCGGTCGCCGATGAGCCGCAGACAACCGGAAGCGTTCCGACGGCGACCCATGCGCGCGTCAAGGCCGAGGACGGCTGGTTCTCCTCGACCGCCGCCTCGTTCCGCGGGGTCGCCTCGGTCGTCGGCCTGTGGTGAGCATGTGCCGCCGTTCTGCTGCTTGCGACGCCGCCGACACCCGTTCGGCGGCGTCTTCGTTTCTCGCCTCGACGGGTGACGTCATGCGCCGCTTCCTCGCCGCCCTTCCCCTCCTCGTCGCGGTCGCGCTGCCGGCGCGAGCGGAGACCTGCCCGCACCCCGGCGCGCTCGGGACGTCGCGGGTGATGGAGGTGGCGATCCCCGCCGAGGGCCTCTTCGTCGGCACCAGGAGCTATCGCGAGACGCTGCCGCTGGCGCAGAAGGAAGTGGTGCTCACCTTCGACGACGGGCCGGCCGGGGCGACCACCGACCGGGTGCTCGCCGCGCTCGAAGCGCAGTGCGTGAAGGCGACCTTCTTCGTCGTCGGACAGATGGCGCAGGCGCGCCCCGACCAGCTGCGCCGCATCGCCGCCAGCGGCCACACGATCGGCCACCATTCGATGACCCACGTCATCATGAACACGGTGCCGCACGAGCGCGGGCGCGGCGACATCGAGCGCGGCTGGCGCACCGTCGACCGCATCCTGACCGGCCACGACGGATCGCGGCCGGCGACGCCGTTCTTCCGCTTCCCCGGCTTCGCGCCGACCAAGGCGTTGTCGTCCTGGCTCGTCGAGAACCACGTCGGCGTCTTCGGCGCCGATTTCTGGGGATCGGATTGGACGAAGATCACGCCCGACGCGCTGCTCGCCCAGGTGCTGAACCGCCTGGAAGAGCGCCAGGGCGGCATCCTGCTCCTGCACGACATCCACGCCCACACCGCGGCGATGGTGCCGCGGCTCCTCGCCGAGCTGAAGGCGCGCGGCTACCGCGTCGTCCACATCGTCCCGGCGAAGCAGACGTGAGCGGATCGGCCGGTGTCGCGGCTCAGCTGGTGAGGCGGGCGCCCTGCACCGCCTTCTTGAACAGCGCGTTCATCGCTTCGGCGATGCCGCCCGAAGGGCTCACCTCGAAGTAGAGGCCGGGTGAGGCGCAGGCTTGCATGTTGGTGGGGATCTGCGGCGAGAACGGCGCGATGTACGACATGTACCAGTCGTTGGTCGGCAGCGGCAGGTAGGTCGTATAGAGCACCGCGATCTTGATGCCGCGGTTCTTGATCGCCGTGCATTTGGCGACGTTGAGCGGCTCCTGACAGCGGTAGCCGCCGTAGAGCGGTCGGCTGCAGTTCGACGCCGAGTAGTTGGCGTCGGCGACACCGTCGGAGACGAAGAACAGCACCTTCTGCGGCGAACTCGACGTCGTCCCCGATCCCGGATTGGAGATGGCGCTGTTCACGCCGGCGAGGATGCCGTCGTGGTCGCTGTCCATGTCGTTGTTGTAGTTCTGATAGGGCACGGTCATCAGGTCGATGTTGCCGGCCGCGTTCTTCGCCGAGGACAGGTTGCTGGTCAGCGACGAGATGGTGGTCAGCGAGCGGCTCTGCGCCGAGGCCCCGTAGGTGTAGATCGCCATGCGGAACTGATTGGAGACGGCCTGCGTCGTCGACGCCGTGTCCATCAACTGCTGGGTCGCCGTTCGCATGACGTCGATCCGCGTGGTCACGCCGAGGCGTTTGGCCAGCCCGTAGTAGTCGTTCGGGTAGGTCGACGTGTCGTGGCAGGCGAAGGCGCACTGGTCCGGCGTGTTCGCCACCATGGTGTTGATGCCGGCGGTCGTCGCCGCCACCCCCATCGAGGGCGTGTTGTCGAGCAGCAGGTAGAAGTCCATGTAGACCGGCAGGGCCGCGGACGCGGTGACGCTGCCGGAGACCGTGAACTTGCTCAGGCCGAAGATGCCCAGGAACGACGTGGGGACGTCGGCGGTATAGGCATAGGTCGAAGAGCGGGCGCCGCTGGCGTCGGACACGGTCGGCTTCTTCATGGTGACGTAGCCGGCGGTGTCGGAGCCGGTCAGCTGCGCGACGAAGATCTTGTCGGCGAGCGACGTGGCCGAATCCGTGGACAGCGACATGGCGTTCTTGCCGACCGCGGCGAGCGCCGCGGCATCGGCCGCCGCGTTCAGCTTGGTGCGGGCGTCGACCACCAGGATGTAGTCGGTCGTCCCCCCGAGCATCACCACCACCGGCAGCGCCGTGAAGGCGAAGAGGGTCGAGATGTTGGCGGCCCTGTCGCGTGCGAAATCACGCAGACGAGCGACGAGGCGGTGAGCGGCGCGGACGGCCATGGTGACCCCCTGATCCCCTACGCCGAAGGACGTGTGGTGACGAGGCGAAAGATCCGGCGCATCCACTTAGAGTTTTCTGAATATCGGCAATCGTGACGAGGTGAATTCTACGGCGTGGTGAAGGAATCGTCATCGCCACCGCGACATTTCGAACGATCCGGGCCGCGGCACCGCCTTGCGACCCGACTCACCGGCGGAAAAGCGAAATTGTCCTGTTGCTCCGACGGGGGTCATCGATCGGCATCTCCTGATGGCGATGTCAGATCGACCTGATCCGTACCGGAGCCTCGGCGATGCGACGAAAAAAAGCGATACGTCGGCGTATGGGAAGCCAATCGTAGAGGTAGATCTCGATCGGACGCCAGTTCGCGACCCAGCCGCCGATGATCAGGCTTTCCTCCAAGACTCGCGCCGCCATACCATTCTCGATCTTCGCAGCGACAAGTTGGCTCGCCGACAGACAGGTGAGAAGGACGAACGATCCTATGAGGAGTGAACGCCAGCCCACCCGAAACAATTCGCGAAGGTCACGCGCTGCGACGTCCCCACAGTTGCGGAAATAGTTCGAGAAGGCCTCTTCGATCCGCTTCGCCTCGGGTCGGCTCGCTTCATCGACCGGAAGTTCGACGACGATGACGAAGGGGGCGCCGCGTGGCAACTCGCGCACCCACGACGTCACGAATTCATCGGCGTGGGCGGCGAGATCGCGTTCGCGAAACGGCGACGGGTCGAGCGAATCGAAGAGTTGCGCCACCGTTCTCACCCGAAGGGTGATTTCGAACTCGCGGATCGCGGTCCTGGTCACGGCTCGATGCCCTCCGCGCTTTCGAATGTGGCGTGAGCAATATGCTCCTACACGCCAACGCCTCCCAAGGTCTCACCCTCGAAGGGTGCCAGAAAAGAAAATCGACCCGGAGCCGTCAGGCTACCGAGCCGATTTTCTTTTCCGGTTCCTATCCCTCGGAGGGATGGTGCGGCCGATTGGACTCGAACCAACACGGGTCTCCCCACTAGCACCTCAAGCTAGCGCGTCTACCAATTCCGCCACGGCCGCGACCGGAAGGAGATCCGACGACGTCGCCGTCGGACCGGCGCTCATGTAACCCATCGGATTCATGGGATCAAGCACCGAAAGCGGAAAAGCTGTGATGAATTTCGCCGGCTCGTCGGCGCGGGTCGTCGCCGGTCGGTTCGGCGTCGCCGGAAGCCGCCGAGAACCGCCTTGCGGCAGCCCTCACAGAGAGCGGACGTTGTCGCGCGGGCGGAAGCCGGGGGCGCGCAGCAGCACCTCGGTGATGGTGATGCCGATGCGGTCGCCGCGCAGCACCACCTGCCCCGTGGCCACCGGAACGTCGTTGGCGAGGATCTGGACGTCGTCGGATTCGCGGGCGTCGAGTTCGATCACCGCACCGCGACCCATGCGCAGCAGCTGGTGGATCGGGATGTGAGTCGTCCCGAGCACCACCGAGATGTCCACGCCGATGTTGTCGAACGGTGTCATGTGCTACTGACCTCGCCGTGCCGGGAGCCGCGCTTCGCGTCGCCCGACCATGGCAGGACGATGGTTGACGAATGGTAAACGACACGTCCCGAACCGGCGCAGATCCCGACTTCTCGCGCACGACCCGCGACGATCTCGCGGAAAGCACGCTCTTTCCGGCCCGCGAGGGCTCGGCCCCGGTCGAATGGCTGGTCGAGGACGGCCTCCTCGCCTACCCCGAAGCGGTCGCCGAGATGGAGGACCGGGTGGGGAGAATCGCTCGCGGCGAGGCCGCCGAGCGGGTCTGGCTGGTCGAACACCCGCCGCTCTACACCGCCGGCACGTCGGCGGTGGCGACCGACCTGCTCGAGCCCGAGCGATTCCCGGTCTACCCGACCGGCCGCGGCGGCGAATACACCTATCACGGCCCCGGTCAGCGGGTGGCCTACGTGATGCTGGATCTCACCCGCCGGCGCCAGGACGTCCGCGCCTTCGTCGCGGCGCTGGAGCAGTGGGTGATCGCCACGCTGTGGGCCCATCACGTCCGCGGCGAGCGGCGCGAGGACCGAGTCGGCGTCTGGGTGCGCCGCCCGGAGAAGCCTCAGATCGCGCCGGGCGTGCCGGCCGAGGACAAGATCGCCGCCATCGGCATCCGGGTGCGCCGCTGGGTGACCTTCCACGGCCTCGCACTCAACGTCGAGCCCGATCTCTCCCACTTCGGCGGCATCGTGCCCTGCGGCATCCACGGCTACGGCGTCACCTCGCTCGTCGACCTCGGCCTGCCGGTGACGATGAGCGACGTCGATGTGGTGATGAAGCGGGAGTTCGAGGCGATCTTCGGCCCGACGGTGGCGGTGTTCGCCCGCTGAGGCCGGTCGCGGTCCGGATGGGCGCGGCTCAGGCGCTGGCGCGGATCTGGAAGCCGGGGAGCGGCGCCTCGCTCTCCTCGTGGCGCTCCAGCACCTCGACGCGGGCGTGATCGGGGCCGCGCCGGCAGCGCGAGATCATGTCGTCGACCACCTCCGGCGCGCCGGCGAAGAGCGCCTCGACCGATCCGTCGCGCAGATTGCGCACCCAGCCCGACAGGCCGAGCGTTCGCGCGGTCCGCTCGATCCAGGCGCGGAAACCCACGCCCTGGACGCGGCCGGAGAGCACCACCCTGTAGACGACCACCGCAAGAACTCCCCCGGACACCTTGCCGGTCGGTCATTGATAATCGTGGAGCGCCGCTTCGCGATACACGTGGAAACCCGGAGGCGTGCCCGAATTCGCGCCGTTCCCCAGCGGCATTCCCGATGGAGAGAGATCTCCGGAAAGTCATTGACCTCCGCCAGAGGCGGAGGTTTGGGACGCTGCGCTTGGACC
>CALMYM010000304.1 GCA_937873675.1 uncultured Alphaproteobacteria bacterium
CCTCTCGGAACGATCCGACTCTAGACCAACCCGCTGTTACAAGGGTGCAAAGAGCCGTAGGCGAATTGCACCGGCGGCGTTTTGCGCGGGCTCCGCGTCCGATCGTGACCTCGGCCGGTGCAATTCGCTTCGCTCTTTGCACCCTACGATACCGTACCGTTCGGCGGCGCGGCTCGCGCCCGCTTCACGCCAACACGTCGAGCCAGACGATCAGCAGCAGGAACGCCCCCATCAGGCCGCGATAGACGACGAAGGGCCAGGCGGAGAAGCGCTCCATCACCTTCATCAGCGTCCAGATGGCGACGAACGCGGAAATCGAAGCGGTCGCCAGCCCCACCCCCAACACTTCCCAGCCGTGCGCGTCGAGCCCCGCCTTGCGCAGCTCGAGCAGCTCCTTGATGCCCGCCCCGGTGATCGCCGGCAGGCCGAGCAGGAAGGAGAAGCGCGCCGCATCCTCGCGCTTGAGGTTCATGAACAGCGCCGCCGTCAGCGTCGAGCCGGAGCGCGACACGCCGGGGATCAGCGCCCCGACCTGGGCGAGCCCGACGACCACGGCGTCGCGCAGGCGGATGTCCTCGAAGGAGCGCTTGTGCTTGCACACCAGCTCGGCCAGCGCCAGCAGCACCGCCATGCCGAGGCTCGCCGCACCGATCACCCACAGCTCGCGCAACGGCGAGCCGCAGGTGTTGAGCGTCTTCTTCAGGAGAAGGCCGCCGATGACGATCGGGATGGTGGCGATGACGATGCCCACCGCCATGCGGAACTCGAAGGTCCGGTAGTCGCCGGTCATCGTCGAGGTGTAGGCGCCGCGGCCGACCCGCCACAGATCGCGCCAGAAATAGGTGATCACCGCGAAGAGCGCGGCGAGCTGCATCGCCGCGGAGAAGGCCGAGCCGGGATCCGGCCAGCCGAGGAAGGTCGGCACGATGCGCATGTGCGCGGTGGAGGAGATCGGCAGAAGTTCCGTGATCCCCTGGACCACGCCGAGACCCGCCACTTTGGTGGTCCCCAGGTCGACGAAGCCGGTGTCGATGCCGTTGGTGCAGGCCGTCGCCATGACGTTGGATCCGATCGCGAAAAAAATTTTCGGCTGTTTTCGCAGGTTCCGACACCCTCGAGGCCTCGTCGTGGCCTGTCCCCCGACCGCCACGGGCCGACGAAGGCGCGGAATTCCGCCATTCTGCTCCGTGCATGGTTTCCAGAGTCTTTCCGGCCTTCGGCAAAATTCGAAAGATCATGCAAATCTTCGGATAATAAGTATAAACAATGTATTGATTCGACCAAAGAAACTCACGTCCATTATTTGACGTCGATATAATTCGAGTGTGCGAAGTTGCCATCACTGGGATGTGGGGTGACTTCGAAATGATGACGAAGAACATCTGGGGATACGCGCTTTTTGCTGCATCGATGCTGATCGGCGCTGGGGCGCATGCACAGGTTCAACAGCTTCCGAAGCCGAAGGCCGGCGTGATCGCGTCGCGGCTTCCTGCGACCACCAACGCACTGCCGGTGGGCGATGCCCGCCCGGTGTGGGGCTGGGTCGATTTCTGCCGGCGCATGCCCGCCGAATGCCGTGCCGAGCGCAGCCGGGCGCAGGACGTTCGTCTCGATGCCCGCACCTGGGGGGTGCTCGTCGAGGTCAACCGTTCGATCAACGCCGCCATCGAGCCGGTGACCGATCAGGATCATTGGAGCGTTCCCGACCGTTGGGACTATCCGACCGACGGCAAGGGCGACTGCGAGGACTACGTGCTCCTGAAGCGCAAGATCCTCGTCGAGCGCGGCTTCCCACGTCAGGCGCTGCTCGTCACCGTGGTCATCGATCACAACGGCGACGGCCACGCGGTCCTCACCGTGCGGACCGACCACGGCGATTTCGTCCTCGACAACATGCGTGACGACGTCCGCTCCTGGGTCGGGACCGGCTACCGCTTCGTCAAGCGTCAGTCGCAGGAGGACCCCAACCGCTGGGTCGCTCTCGACGACGGCGTCGCCGCGCCGGCCATGGTGGCGGCGGCTCGCTGAGCCGCTCACCGAACGGGCGGCCGGGACGAGGCTCGATCCGCGCATGCCGCATGGCTGCCGAATCCTCGCCCGGTTTTCGCCACGATCCGCGCAGCCTCCGGCGGCTTACGGAAAACCCCGGCGGTGCGTGGGAAAACGAAAGGTTTCCGACCTCTCGGACTCGTTCACGAGGGGTTAACCAGATCCGCCGGAGTCATGCGCTGAATGCATGGCAGAGGCGGTGCGGATCGCCTTCAAAATAGGCAGGCCCCTGTCTATCTGAGAGGCATCGAAAGGCACGGAGAGGCCGTCGGGTTCCCGGCGGCGGCGTGCGGAACAAGGGGGACCGCAGGTCTCCGGGGTGAAGGTCATGACGATCTACTCGTTCGCTACTCAGGTTCGCTCCTCCATCGAGCGCTATCGCAGCTATCGTCGCGCCGTGCGCGAACTGTCGGCCCTCGACGACCGTCAGCTCTGCGACATCGGCCTGGTCCGCAGCCGGATCGAGGAAGCCGCGCGCGGTGCCGCGCACTGATCGTCGAAACATCGACGACGACCGAAAAGGGCGGCGTGAGCCGCCCTTTCGCATTTTTCGGCCCGCTCGCCGCACCGCGCGCGCCTCCGGCGCCGCGGTGATCGGGCGCGAACGCCGCCGAATCGGCCGTTCGCCCTCGCTCGGCTTCCCTCTTCCGCGCTCTCGGAGCCGGTGCGCGCCGCGTGATCCGTCGTCTTGGTTGACGAAGTCTCGAGAAACGGCGCCCGCGCGGCGTCTTCGGCGTGCCACCGATGCGCGGCCCTCATGGCAGCTGCGCGTCCTGCGCGGGTTGGATGACCGCGATTGCCGCTGCCTGCCGCTGCTTCGTCCACGTGTGTGACCCATTTGGGCTGGACGGTGGCGGCGCCACGGGCGACTCTGGCATGGAACGTGAACCGCAGCGGACCGTCTCGAGCCCGTCACCGTCGCAACGACAGGTGTGGATCCGGTCGCCGTCGCCGAGTGCGAACAAGGAGCTTGTCCAACGTGAACGTCATTCGCATCGTCCCCGATCCGCGTCCCCTCGTCGATCAGTGCTTCCGCCTCGGCGAGAGCCCGATCTGGGACGACCGGCGCGAGCGCCTGTTCTTCGTCGACATCGCCGCCGGCGAGATCCATCACGTGACCGCCGAGGGCTCGTCGCACCGCATGTGGTACGCGCCGCCGCCCGATCGTCCGACCGCTCTCGGTCTGACCACGACGGGGCGGCTGGTGGTCGCGCTGACCCGCTCGGTGGTCTTCCTCGATCCCGACACCGGCGCCTGGGAGACCCTCGCCGAGATCGACGTCGGCCTCCACACCACCCGTCTCAACGACGGCAAGGTCGGCCCCGACGGCGCCTTCTGGGTCGGTTCGATGGACGAGCGCCCGCCCGAGGAGCGCCAGCCGATCGGCGCGCTCTTCCGCGTCACGCCCGACGGCCGGGTCGAGAAGAAGCTCGACGGGCTGATCGTCGCCAACGGCCTCGCCTGGTCGCCGGACGGCACCACCATGTGGCTCGCCGACAGCCGCGGGCCGTGGATCGACCGCTTCGACTTCGATCCGGCGACCGGTGAGATGTCGAACCGCTCGCGCTTCGCCACGCTCGACGACGCCATGGGCCGGCCCGACGGCTGCACCTGCGACGCCGCCGGCTTCTACTGGAGCGCCGGCGTCACCGCCGGGCGTCTCAATCGCTTCGCGCCCGACGGCCGGCTGATCGAGTTCTGGGAACTGCCGGTCGCCTGGCCGACCATGCCGTGCTTCGGCGGCGAGGGTCTGCGCACCCTCTTCGTCACCTCGCTCGCCCGCTCAGGCGTGGAGCAACCGGCCTCCGCCCGTCTTCCGGCCGGCACGGTGATCACCCTCCCGGCGCAGATCGCCGGTCTGCCGCCCGCCCGCTTCCCCGACCCGCGCGGCTGACGCCGGCGCCGTCGAAGCGCCCGATCCGCCGACCGAATGCGAAAAGGCCCGCGGTGGACGCCGCGGGCCTTTTCCGTGTCACGGTCCGAGAGTGCGCCGTCAGGCGGCGGCGACGTCTGAGAGGAAGCGGTCGATCGCCTTTTCGAGGTCGCCGGCGGCGTGCGCCACCCGCTCGGCCGCCTCCGCCACGACGCCCGAGGCGTGCGAGGTCTCCGACGCCGCACCGGTGACGCCGGTGATGTTGTCGGCGGCGGTGCGCGTGCCGCGCGCCGCTTCCGACACGTTGCGGGCGATCTCGGCGGTGGCCGCGCCCTGTTCCTCGACGGCGCCGGCGATGGCGGTGGTGAAGGCGTTCACCTCCTCCATGATGCGGGCGATGTCGGCGATCGCGTCGACCGCCGACCCGGTGGTCGCCTGGATCGACGAGATCTGGCTGGAGATCTCCTCGGTCGCCTTGGAGGTCTGGTTGGCCAGCGACTTCACCTCCGCCGCGACGACGGCGAAGCCCTTGCCCATCTCGCCGGCGCGCGCCGCTTCGATGGTGGCGTTGAGGGCGAGGAGGTTGGTCTGTTCGGCGATGTCGCGGATCAGGCCGACGACGGCGCCGATCCGGCCGGCCGCCTCGGCCAGTTCCCCGACGGTGTGGTTGGTGGTGCGCGACACCTGGGCGGCGCGGTCCACCACCTCGGTGGTGCGGCTCACCTGACGGCCGATCTCGTGGACCGAGGCCATCAGTTCCTCGCCGGCGGTCGCCACGCTCTCGACGTTGGTCGAGGCTTCGCGAGACGCATCGGCCGCGTCGCTGGCCCGACCGGCGGTCTCGCCGGCCACCGTCGTCAGCGTCCGCGCCGTGTCGTTCATCTTGCGCATGTCGGTGCCGACCGAACCGATGAGGTCGCGGACCCGGTCGCGGAAGCCGCCGATCAGCGCTTCGATCTTCTGCTCGCGGGCATGTTTGGCGGCATTCTCGCGTTCGGATGCGCCGGCCAGCTCGCGCCGTTCGATCTCCTGGCGACGGAACATCGCCACGGCGCGGGCCATTTCGCCGATCTCGTCGGTGCGGCTGGTGTCGATCTGCACGTCGAGGTCGCCGTGGCCGAGGGCCGTCATCGCTTCGCGGACGTCGGCGAGCGGTCGCGTGACCGAGCGTACCATCAGGAAGGCGAAGGCGCCGGTGGCGAGACCGAAGGCGAGCGAGGCGAGGCCCATCCAGATCGCCGAAGCACGGAACTGCGCCTCGATGTCGTCGACCCACATGCCCGAACCGAATATCCAACCCCACGGTTCGAAGCCGATCACATAGGTGACCTTGGGAGTCGCTTCGGTGACGCCGGGCTTCGGCCAGAGATATTCGACCTGTCCCTGTCCGGCGGCGTCGACGACGCGCACCATCTCGCGGAACAGATAGACGCCGTTGGCGTCCTTGGTGTCGGCGAGGTTCTTGCCCTGCACCTTGGCATTGGGATGCAGGACGATCAGGCCGGTCTTGTCTTCGGCGAAGATGTAGTTGTCGCCGTCGTAGTGCATCCGGGTGATCTGTCCAACGGCGAGGCGCTGCGCCTCCTCCTTCGAGATCTCACCCTTGTCGACGCGGTCGTTGGCCGATTTCGCCACGCTCACCGCCATCTCGACCAGACGGCGCAACTCGCCCGTCTTGTTGCGCTGGAGACTCGAGTGCATCGACCACAGGCCGACGGCGCCGACGGCCAGCAGGCCGACGACCGCGACGGCGGCGACGAGGAAGAGGCGGGCGGAAATCCCGCGAAGTCGATTGGACATTTTTTTTTGTTCCCGGCGAGAGGTCTCGTATCGGGCGAGCGGCATCGGCCGATCCACCCGATCGGAAGCGTCCCGTCGACCGCACATCGCGCGGCGGACGGTCCCTCCCTCGTGTCCGAGCATCGGTCGAAATCGTTAATCATCGGAAAAGAACATAGACGTCGAATGGACGCTCCGGCGGCGTCATAGTGAAATAACAGGCTTTTCGAGCCGTTGCCGCTTCATATGGTTGTGGTATCGAGAAATGGATTCACTTCGAAGTTGTTTTTAGAAGAATATCTGCCTATTCGGCATTCTACCGACTTTCTGGCAGGTGGATGCACAACGATCGATCATCTGTCACGAGAGCAAGTTCACGCGCCGACATCGTTGGAGTTGATGACGCAACGTAATGATGACCCGACGTGCGGCACCGCCCCGCGGCCCGGCGATCTGGCGGAAGCGCAAGCCGGATCGGTGCTCGAACCCGCCGCCGCCGTCTTCGGATCACCCCGCCTCGACCGGCGCGGCTTCCCGTCCGGTCGCCACCCGATCGCTGCCGAGCGGCTCGCCGTGACCGATCACCCGGCGCACCGCGCGGCGCGTCGCCCGGACCGAGCGTTCGACGTCGTCGATCGCCACATGCAGATCGCAGATCGAGATCGACGGTTCGGCACGGCAGTGGAAGTTGACGATGATGCCCTCTTCGGTCGCCCGCACCCGCACCGCATGGACTTCGCGCACCACGCCGCCGCGCTCGGCCGCCGCCTCGAGGTCGCGGGTGATCTCCGCCACCGTCGCCGCATCGGCGTCGAACCCGGCGAGCCGGTCGACGGTGATCGGTTCGATGTGGGTCTCCACCTCGACGCCGGGTCCCAGTTCGTCGGCGATGGCGTCCTCGAGGTTCGAGGCGATGTCGTGCGCCGCCTCGAGCGGCATCCGCCCGTCGACCTCGAGATCGAAGGACACCGACAGGCGACCGCCGGGAAGCGACTGCACGGTGAGATGATGGATGGCCAGCGCCCGGTTGCGGGCGATCACCATGATGCGCTCGTGCACCGTCTCGTCGTCGAGGGCGCGCGGATGGATCACCACCGAGGCCTCGGCCTCCGGCATCTCGGCGGCGAGCGCCGCCAGGATCGCCGTCTTGATCTCCGCCGTGTCCTCGAGCGACCGCGTCCGGCTCACCGCCACGTCGAGATCGACGAAGACCATCGGTCCGGACGGCCGCGCCCGCACCCGCTCGACCAGCACCACGCCGGGCACCCGGTCGACGATGCCGCGCAATCGGTCGGCCACACCCTCCGGCGCCGCGTCCATCAGCGAGTCGATGGTGCGCTTCCCCAGCCGCCAACCGGCGAGGCAGATGAAGCCGGAGACGCCGATCGCCGCGATCGCGTCGCCGAGCGGGAAGCCGAGGTAGACGAAGCCGAGGCCGACGAGCACCACGGCCGAGGACCACATGTCCGAGGAGAAGTGCAGCGCGTCGGCCTCGAGCGCCTGACTGTTGGTCGCCTTCGCCACCTTCTCCAGGTGGCGGGCGCGGAAGAAGTCGACGGCGATCGAGGTCACGACCACGCCGATGGCGACGAAACCGACCTCGACCTCGCCGCCGTGGCCGAGGAGCCGCTGCGCCGCCTCCCAGATGATCCAGCCCGAGGCGACGAACAACAGGCCGGTCTCCGCCAGCGCCGCGACGCTCTCGATCTTGGCGTGCCCGTAGTGGTGTTCGTCGTCGGCCGGCTTGTCGGCGATCTTCACCGCGAAATAGGTCATCACCGTCGCGCCGACGTCGAGCAGCCCGTGGATCGCCTCCGAGAGCAGGCCGAGCGAGCCGGTGAAGACCGCCGCCACCGCCTTGGCGATCGTCAGCGCCGTGCTGGCGAAGATCGACGTGAGCGCCGCGGTCTCCTTTTCCCGGGAATGATTGTCAGAGGCGCTCGCGGTCATTTTTCCACGTCCGTTCAAGGGGATGAGCGCATCTAGGCGGGATCGCCCCGTGGTTCAAGTGCGAAGGCCGTCGGCCGGTCGGAAAGTGTGACGCCTTCGGCCCGATCGCCGTGCCTCCGGCACTGTGCATCCTTCGCGCCACACCATGTATGGCGGCGCGGCAACACTCGGGAATTCCCGGTGGCCGGGTTCGCGTCGCCGCTGGTGGCACCGGTCGTCGCCGGATATTAACCACGCGGAAGCGTGATGCGGCGTAGGGTCGTGACACGACTCGTTCCCATGAACCGCCCTCGATCCCGATCGGACCCGACGATGCGCGCCGCGATCTTCACCCGTGCCCTGGCCGTCGCCGCCGTGATCTCGTCGTTCGCCGCACCCGCGGTGGCCGGCGAGGACGCCGAGACGACCCTGCGCACCCTCTATCGCATCGCGCTTTCCGCCGACATGTGCGGCTTCCCGATGCAGAAGCGGCAGGCCGAGGTGCTCGGCAAGGCGATCGACAAGGCGCTCGCCGAGAGCGGTCTCGACGAGGACAAGGCCGAAGCGCTCTACAGCGCCGTCGACACCGGCCTCGAGGCCGAGGGTTGGGACAAGGTCTGCGCCCAGAAGGGCGACTGGGCGCGCGACTACCGCGCAGTTCTCGCCGCCAAGACCGAGTGATCCCGCGACCGGGCCTCTCGGCCCGGCGCATCCCGTGACCATCGACGATCTCATACTCGTCCGAATTTCATCAGCATTACGGCCCGACCGGCCGACGCCCGTTCGGGCTCGCCTTCACCGACGCCGCGCCAGGAACTCCGGGCCGCGGCCGAGGATCTTCTCGTCGATCGCGCCGATCACCCGGCGATCCTTGTCGGGGTAGTCGAACAGCATCAGCACGTGGCGGATGGCGTCGAGTTTGAGCCGGCGCTTGTCGTTGCCGAGCACCACCGTCCACGGGGCGCCGTCGGTGTGGGTCATCTCCAACATGCGGTCGCGGGCGCGGGTGTAGTCGTCGAACTTGTCGACCGCAGCCAGATCGATCGGCGACACCTTCCACACCTTGAGCGGATTGTGGCGCCGGTCGTGGAAGCGGGAGAGCTGCATCTCGCGCCCGACGTCGATGTAGAACTTGACCAGCCGGATGCCCTCGTCGGTCAACATGTCCTCGAAGCGCGGCGCCTCCTTGAGGAACATCTCGGTCTGTTCGGGGGTGCAGAACCCCATCACCGGCTCGACGCCGGCGCGGTTGTACCAGGAGCGGTCGAACATCACGACCTCGCCGACGGTCGGCATGTGGCCGACGTAGCGCTGGAAGTACCACTGCCCCCGCTCGGTGTCGGTGGGCTTCGGCAGCGCCACCACGCGGGTGCGGCGCGGGCTCATGTACTGGCGGAAGGCGCCGATCAGCGAGCCCTTGCCGGCCGCATCGCGCCCTTCGAAGACGATGACGATGCGCTCGTTCTTGTCGATCGCCCAGGTCTGCAACTTCACCAGCTCGATCTGCAGCGCCTCGAGCTCGTCGTCGAACCGATCCTCGTCGTAGGCCTCGTCGTAAGGAAAGTCGCCGGAGCCGAAGGCGTTCTTCTTCACCCAGTCCGGCAGGCGGGGATCGTCGAGATCGAATTTTCGATTCGTCGCACCATTGTTTTCGACCTTCGCGAGATCGTCGTCTCTTCCGGCTTTCTTCTTGTCGTGGTGATGCTCACCCATGGACATCGCCCTTCCCGATTCGCCGGTGACATCCGGCGTTGCGACGAAGTGACGGCCGCATCCGTCTCCGCGACACTATCATCGTCGCGCATCGGTGCGAGCCCCCGGCAGCCGAGAGAGGGCGGGTGCGATGTCGGAAGGTGTGAACGAAGCGGCGACGACCATGGCGAACGGCACGGAAGAACGAGGCACGGCTCGGGGCGCGGGAGCGGACGGCGACGGTGGCCGCTTCGCCGATCGGGCCGCCCATCCCGGCGCCGAAGCCGGCATGGTGGCGGTGATCGACGCCCTCGACGATCCCTGCATCCTGATCGACGCGAACGGCATCGTCGCC
>CALMYM010000305.1 GCA_937873675.1 uncultured Alphaproteobacteria bacterium
CCCGAGTTCCGGAGCCGTCCCCGCGCCTCGGCGCCTCCGTCGGCGGCATCGACCCCTCGCCGCCCAATATCGAGATCGCCCGCCTCCATGCCGAGCGCAGCGGCGCCACCGTCGACTACCGCGCCACCACCGCCGAGGACCTCGTCGAGACCGGCACCCGCTTCGACGTCGTTCTCGCCCTCGAGGTCGTCGAGCACGTCGCCGATCTCGATCTCTTCCTGAAGGCCTGCGCCGAACTCCTGAAGCCCGGCGGCATCGCCTTCTTCGCCACCCTCAACCTGACCATGAAGGCTTTCGCTCTCGCCATCGTCGGCGCCGAATACATCCTGCGCTGGCTGCCGCCCGGCACCCACCAGTGGTCGAAGTTCGTCACGCCGGACGAACTCGCGCGTTCCATCACCGGTGGCGGCCTCCAGCTTTCCGACGAGACGGGCATCGTCTACGACGCCTTCGCCGACGTCTGGAAACGCCCGCCCGACATGGACGTCAACTACATGATGGCGGCGATCCGGCGCAGCTGAGACGCCCGCCGCACCGCCGCCTGCGACAAATTAGGCGGCAGAGTTTTAGACCGTACAACCGTTAACAGGATAATTACCCTGCCGTCGAACCATTGCGGGAAATTGAGCTTTTCTCGGACAATGTGACGACATGAATCTTCGCATCCGCAGCATCATCACGATCGCCGTCGCCGGCGTGTCCTTCGGCATGCTCGCCCTCTCGGGCACGCTGAGCTTCATCCACACCGGCGAACTCGTCGAGAGTGCCATCACCCAGCGTCTGGCGAGCCTTTCGACCGGCCTCAAGGCCGAGATCGAGGCCGAGAGCCATCGGGCCCTCGCGCTTGCCGCCGCCATCGCCGGCCAGCCCGACATCCAGGCTGCCTTCGCCGCGCGCGACCGCGACCGTCTCGCCGCCATGGTCGTTCCGGGCTTTGCGGAGATGAAGCGCGACCACGGCGTCTCGCAGTACCAGTTCCACGAGGCGCCGGCGATCTCGTTCCTGCGCGTCCACAAGCCGGAAAAGTTCGGTGACGATCTCTCCGGCTTCCGCCACACCGTCGTCGAGGTGAACACCACAAGGAAGCCGGTGTTCGGTCTCGAGAAGGGCGTCGCCGGCCTCGGCCTGCGCGGTGTCGTTCCGGTGTTCCATGCCGGCGAGCATGTCGGCTCGGTCGAGTACGGCCTCTCCTTCGGCCCGTCCTTCTTCGACAAGTTCACCGAGCGCTTTCACACCCCGGCGGCCCTCTATGTCGACGGCGCCGAGGGCTGGAAACAGTTCGCCACCACCTTTGCGGCCGATCCCGGCCTTTCCGCCGAGGCGATCGCCGCCGGCGGCAAGGAGCGGATCCACGACTTCTCGCGCGAGGTCGGCGGCATCCAGATGGCGCTGTCGATCGAGCCCGTCACCGACTATTCCGGCAAGCCGATCGGCGCCCTCGTCATCGGCATCGACCGCTCGGCCTTCGATGCCGCGACGACGTCCGGCCTCGTCAAGACCGGCCTCCTCGCCATCCTCGCCCTCGTCATCGCCCTCGTCGTCGCGCTGCTTCTCGACCGCCGCCTCGGTGCGCGCATCCGCGATCTCACCGCGCGGATGACCCGCATCGCCAAGGACGACATCGCCGTCGAGCTTCCCGGTGGCGACAAGGACGACGAGATCGGCGCCATGGTGCGCGCCGTCACCGTGTTCCGCGACAACATCGCCGACCGCAAGCGCCTCGAGGGCGAAGCCGCCGCGCAGCAGGACCAGCAGCTCCGCCGGCAGCACACCATCGACGCGCTGATCGAGGAATTCCGCAGCTCTGCCAGCGCCTCCCTCGACGAGGTGCGGCGCAATGCCGACGACCTCGGCGAGACGGCCCGCGGCCTCATCGAGATCGCCGGCGAGACCGCCAACCGGACCGAAAGCTCCGGCCACGCTTCCGAATCGGCCTCGACCAACGTGCAGACGGTCGCCTCGGCCGCCGAGGAACTCGCCGCCTCGATCGACGAGATCCGCCGCCAGATCGGCGACAGCTCGGCCGGCATCGAGAAGACGGCGCGCGAGGCGAGCGTCGCCAACGAGCGCGTCGCCGGCCTCGCCTCGGCCGGCGAGAAGATCGGCGACGTCGTCTCGCTCATTCAGGACATCGCCGAGCAGACCAACCTCCTCGCCCTCAACGCCACCATCGAGGCGGCGCGCGCCGGTGAGGCCGGTAAGGGCTTCGGCGTCGTCGCCATCGAGGTCAAGGCGCTGGCCGACCAGACCGCCACCGCCACCGAAGCGATCGCCGATCGCATTCGCGCGGTGGAATCGCGGGCCGACCGCTGCATGCAGTCGATCTCCGGCATCACCGGGGTCATCGACGAGATCGGGGCGATCTCGGCGGCGATCGCGGCCGCGGTACAGCAACAGATCGCGGCGACCCACGAGATCTCGCGCTCGATGCAGATGGCCTCGACCGCCACCGACGACGTCTCCGCCAACGTCACCACCGTGGTCGCCGCCGCGGGGGCCACCGGGCGGGCCGCGGCCGACGTCGCCGGCGCCTCCGACGACCTGGCGCACCAGACCGAACGCCTGCAGGACTCGGTGCGCCGCTTCCTGATGAGTGCGCGCGAAGTCGCGCAAGGATCTCGCAGCGCCGCCTGATCCGGCCTGCCGCAGCGACGACCGCCGCCCGCTCCCCCCCGGGCGGCGGTTCGATTCTCGGGGCACCCGAACGGTGTCATTCGGCGTTTACACCACCGACCCGCCTCGGTATGGTCCGCGCCCATCGCCCGGGGCGCTCGCCGCCGAGGCCGAGATCACGAAGGTGAAGTCCGATGAAGGCAGAGATCCAGTCCGTCGTGGACGAGATCCAGCAGGCTCTCAGCCTGCTGAGGAGGCATCTTTGACTGGGATGTCGCTCTGAAACGACTGGACGAGCTCAACGCGCTCTCCGAATCTCCCGATCTGTGGAACGACCCGACCCGGGCTCAGAAGCTGATGCGCGAACGCGATCAGCTGGCGAAGTCGGTCGACATCGTCCAGGGCATCACCCGCGACCTCGACGACAACGTCGGGCTGCTCGAGCTCGGTGAGATGGAAGACGACGCCGAAGTGGTGGCGGAGGCGGAAACCGCGCTGAAGCAGCTCGGCGTCGACGTCGCCAAGCGCCAGGTCGATGCGCTGCTCTCCGGCGAAGCCGACGGCAACGACACCTATCTCGAAATCCACGCCGGCGCCGGCGGCACCGAATCCCAGGACTGGGCCGAGATGCTGGCGCGCATGTACGTGCGCTGGGCCGAGCGGCGCGGCTACAAGGTCGAAGTGGTCGAAGCCTCGGCCGGCGAAGAGGCGGGCCTCAAGTCCGTCACCTACATCATCAAGGGCGAGGCAGCCTACGGTTGGCTCAAGACCGAGTCGGGTGTCCACCGTCTGGTCCGCATCTCGCCTTACGATTCGGCGGCGCGGCGCCACACCTCCTTCGCCTCGGCCTGGGTCTATCCGGTCGTCGACGACAGTATCGACATCGACATCCCGGAATCGGATGTGCGCGTCGACACCTACCGCTCGTCCGGCGCCGGTGGTCAGCACGTCAACACCACCGACTCGGCGGTGCGTCTGACCCACATCCCGACCGGCATCGCCGTCGCCTGTCAGGCGGAGCGCTCGCAGCACAAGAACCGGGCGAAGGCCTGGGAGATGCTGAAGTCGCGCCTCTACGAGGTCGAACTGGAGAAGCGCGAGGCCAAGGCCAATGCCGAAGCCGCCGCCAAGACCGACATCGGCTGGGGCCACCAGATCCGCTCCTACGTCCTGCAGCCCTATCAGATGGTCAAGGACCTCCGGACCGGCGTGCAGACCACCGACCCGCAACGCGTCCTCGACGGCGATCTCGACGCCTTCATGGAGGCCTCGCTCGCCGCCCGGGTGAAGGGCGGTTCGGTCGACGCGGTCGCCGACATCGACTGACGGCGGAGCGCGCGAAAGCACGCCCGCGGCCGGCATTTCCGGCCGCGGCGACGCCGTCGGGTGAGAATTCGACAAACATTTCGCGTTAGAGACGAAGGACGGGATCCGCCGGGCGGGGCGATCCCGGGGGGAGACCATCGTCTCCCGACGTCGGTCACGCGACGCAGCCGGGGGCGCCCATGGAACTGGTTCATCTCCTCAAGGCCTTCGTCCTCGGCATCGTCGAGGGGCTGACCGAATTCCTGCCGGTCTCCTCGACCGGCCACCTGATCCTCGCCGGCGACTGGCTCGACTTCTATTCGGGCTCGGGCAAGGTCTTCGAGGTGGTGATCCAGCTCGGCGCCATCCTGGCGGTGTGCTGGCTCTACCGCGAGAAGATCCTGACCCTGGTACGCGGCGTCCTGGTGCGTGATCCGGCCTCGTTGCGCTTCGCCGGGGTGGTGCTCGTCGCTTTCCTGCCCTCGGTCGTCTTCGGCCTCCTGTTCATCAAGACGATCAAGGCGGTGCTGTTCAACCCGACGGTCGTGTCGATCTCGCTGGTCGTCGGCGGCCTGATCATCCTGTGGGTGGAGCGCCGCGAACGCCCGGTCGCTTCCGCGACGATGGAGGAGATCGGCTGGCTCCAGGCCTTCGGCATCGGGCTGGCGCAGGTGGTGTCGATGATCCCCGGCGTGTCGCGCTCGGGTGCGACCATCGTCGGCGGCATGGTGTTCGGCGCCAGCCGGACGGCGGCGACGGAGTTCTCCTTCTTCCTCGCCATGCCGACCATGCTCGGCGCGACGGTGCTCGATCTCGCCAAGAACGGTGCGTCGCTCACCTTCGCCGACTTCGTCACCATCGTCGTCGGCTTCGTCACCTCCTTCATCTCGGCGATCGTCGTGGTGAAGTTCCTGATCCGCTACGTCGCCCACCACACGCTGAGCGTCTTCGCCTGGTACCGAATCGCGCTCGGCGTGGTGCTCCCCGCCTGGACGTGGCTCGCCGTCGCCTGACGGCACGCGGCGAGCGAAGCCGTATTCGCACCGGCGCGCCGGACCCGTCAGGTGGGACCGGCGACGACTTCGAAGGACACTTCCGATCCGGGAGCCCCGATGTCACGGATGACGAGGCCCGTCGACTTGCCGTTCCACCACGTGCCCGCGAAGCTCGTCCCCTGATCGAACAGGTCGTTCGCGTCTCCGGTGTTCAGGTTCAGCTCCAGGTGCTTCTTCCCGTCCGCCTGGATCAGAGCACATTCGTAGTGTCGGTCGGGCGTACCCTGCTGGTCGTTGTTGCTTCCACCTTCGTCCACGTGCCAGATGGCCAGACCGGAATCGGGAAGCGCATGATCTCTCCCGCTTCTGAGGCGGTTCTCGACGATGAAATATTCCGCGGAGTTCTTACGCTGGATGTAGAAGTCGTTTCCGGTCGCCGCCGCGGTTGCTTTCAGGCCCGCTCGTAACTCGGTGATGGAGCCCGCCCATCCGGCGCTGTATTTCAGGTAGGCGCCGATCTGCGTCGGGTTCGACTCGTCGGCGCCGTTTCCACCGGACATCAGGCAGAAGTATCCCGTGCCGGCCGAGTCGTCGTCGTAGTCGTAGAGATCCGGGAAATCGCACAGCATGTGTCCGTTCTCGTGACAGTAGGTCCCGAGTTCCAGCCGGCCGCCGAGCGCCGTTATCTGGTAGTCGTGAGCCGTCTTTCCCGACGCGAGTTTGACCTGATCGTACAGATAGTGCGAATGCGGCCACAGCCCCTCGCTCCAGGCGTTCTCGACCTCGCCGGCGTAGAACACGTTCAAGGCGTAGACGTAGCCTTTCGAATCCGCCGTCAGAGACGAGAAATCGAACCCGTTGGCCTTGTGGTACGTGAGTGCTTCGTGGATCAGCTCCTGCGCGCGCTTACCGAATTGCTGCTTCGGGTCCGTGTAGTACCCCCGCTTCTTCTTCGCGGTGTACACGGGCGCGACGACCGTCCGGTAGTCGCATTTGCCGAGCGAGTTGTCCAAGAAGTAGTCGCGAACCGAGCCGTTGTTTCCGAACCCCGAATATCCGCTCTGATTGCAGAAATCGGAGATCTGCGCCTGCGTCACCGATGGCGCGACGTCGGGAAAGGCGATCGGCAGGCACAGCCCGACGAAGTTGCCGATCGTGTGCCTCTTCGGTGGTGCCGCCACCGGCCCTTCCGCCGCCATGCTCTTTCTCAGGGCGGCTTTTCTCTCCGCGTTGCGTTGCTGCCACCTCGTCGTTCCGACCAACGGCGAATGCGACGACACGAATCTGTCCCGACCGGGGCCGCCGCGTAGACCCCGTTCGATACCGGGCACCTCGAAGGTCGCCCCGGGTCTCAATCCTGACGCGACGAGGAGGGGGCCTTCCGGAGATTTCTTCGCGATCTCGTAGAAACCGCTTTCGGCGTTCCGCACCACCGTGAAACCGTCGAGTGTTTCGAAATGGGCGCGGTTCTGATCACCCCAGCCGCGGACACGGAGCTTCTGGCCGTCGGGCTGTGTGAAGGTGAATTCTCTCCCGAAGAACGCATGGGTCATGGGGGCCTCCCGAAGTCTACCGATGACGAATTCGTCCGGAGTGCCGGGATGTCGAAAAAACGCCGGCACGCATCGATGCATGCGGACGACGATCCTCGTCCGGACCGGCGAGGATGACGGAAGAAAATCGGATTACTTGTGAAATAGAAACATGAAAACCCTGGGTAGCCAAGGGTTTTCATATCTTTTCCGGCGACGGAAGAGATGAGTGCCGAACGGCGATCAGAACCCCAGCTCGCGCCCGGCTTCGATCCACGGACCCGGATCGACCGGATCGCCCGAGACCCGGGTCTCGTAGTGGAGATGCGGACCGGTGGAGCGGCCGGTGGAGCCGGCGAGGCCGACCACGTCGCCCGCCTTCAGCTGGCGGCCCTTCTCGACCGTGATGCGCGACATGTGACCGTAGCGGGTGACGACGCCGTTGCCGTGATCGACGTCGACGCAGAGCCCGTAGCCACCCATGCCGCCCGCGGCGACGACCGTGCCGGGGCCGGTGACGTGCACCGGATCGCCGGTCTCGGCGCGGAAGTCCATACCGGTGTGGAGCGCCGGCGTGCCGAGGAAGGGATCGATACGGCTGCCGTAATTCGACGTGGTCGTGGTCTCGCCACGGATCGGCCGGCCGAGCGGCAGGCGCGCGGCGGCGCGGCGGATCCGGTCGAGGCGGGTGAGGGCGGCATCGGCGCGTTCGGCCGCGTCGGTCGGATCGAAGGGCACGAAGGGGCCACCGACGGCGTCGCCGGCGCCCGGCTTGGGCTTGGGATGGGGCACATCGGCGACGCGGAAGCCGAGACGGCCGAGAAGCCGGCCGGCCTTGGTGGCGTCTGCCTCGGCGAGCCGGGCGAGATCGCCAAGCGTCCGGCTCTGGAGCCGCTCGAACCCGTCGAGGGTCTTCTCGACCGCGGCGATCCGGAGCCCGACCGAAGCGCCACGTGCCGCCACGCCGGCATGTGCGGGCGTCACGAAGGGGATGTTCCACGACGAGCGCAGCGGCGTGGCGAAGCGGTCGACGTCGAGCGGCGGCGGCGCCTTGGGGGCCGTGGCGTCGGCGCTCGGGACGATCGAATCGAGCGGTTGGCCGATCGGCGTGACCGAGCCGGTCGCCGCCGGTCCGGGCACGAGGCGCACCCCGGCCGCCGCGGCGCGGTCGACCAGGGCGCCGATCCGCGATTGCGCCTCGCCGAGCGTCGCCTGACGCTTGAGCAGAGTGTCGATCTTGGCCTCGAAGGCCTCCTGATCCATCAACTGGCGGCCGTTGATCCGGTCGATCTCGGCGCGCAGGCTCGCCACGCGATCCTCGTAGGCGCGGGCCTGGCGAACCTGACGCGAGATGGCGCCGTTGAGGATGTCGTCGCGGAAGAACAGGTAGCCGGTGGCGGCGACATAGGCGAGCGAGAACACCCCGACGACCGCCGCGCCCGCGGTCAGCCATCCCATGTCGACCTGGAAGGCGCGGACACGATCACCGTGTACGATCGTGACCCGATGGCGTTCCTTGCGGCGTCCGAAGGGGCGGGGATGGTCGTCCGGAGAGGTCATCGCGGGGCGGCTCGTCCTGAGTTTCGAGACGCCACCGATTACAGTCGGTTAAGGTTAACATTCCTTTGAAATCGGGTCGGAAGACCGACACCGATCAGGCCGGGATGACGTGCGGCAGGAAGCGCGAACGGTCGGTGGTGATGCGGGTGAAATCCTCGCGGATGCCGAGACCGCAGGGCTGATCGCCGACCAGCCAACTGCCGAGGACGGGGTAGAAATCGTCGAAATTCGGCAGCGGTCGCGCCGCCTGGACGACGAACCCCTCCGCGCCGTAATCGCCGCCGGTCCGCTCGACGGGCGCACGGCCGTCGACCAGTTCGACATTGCCGCCCTCGCGCGAATAGAGCGGCTTGCGGACATACCCGGCACCGAGTCGCTCGGCACGCGGATCGCCGTCGAAGAAGGCGGGCAGGAGATTGGGGTGGCCGGGCGCCATCTCCCACAGCAGCGGCAGGATGCCCTTGTTGGAGAGGATGGCGCGCCACGGCGGCTCGACGAATCGGGTGGTCTTCATCGCCGGCGTGCGGCCGAACTCCTCGGCGAAGAGCCATTCCCACGGGTAGAGCTTGAACAGCCGATCGATCGGCCGTTCGTCGAGATCGACGAAGCGATCACCGTTGAGACCCACATCGGCGATGTCGAGAATGGTGGCGCCGAGCCCCGCGGCCGTGGCGCAGTCGGCGAGATAGGCGATCGTCCCGGTGTCCTCGACGCTCTCGGTCTGGCCGGTCAGATGCAGGTGGCCCTCGGGGACGACGAGCCGCAGGCGCTCGACCAGCCGCTCGTGCAGCGAATTGTACTGATCGGTGCCCTCCGGCAGCTTACCGCGCTCGATCTGGTCGGTGAGCCACATCCACTGGACGACCGAGGCCTCGTGCAGCGCGGTCGGCGTGTCGGCGTTGAACTCCAGGAGCTTCGCCGGGCCGTGGCCGTCGTAGACGAAATCGAAGCGGCCGTAGAGGGTGGGATCGTCGCGCCGACGGCTCTCGGCGATCAGATCCCAGGCGTGTTCGGGGATCTGCAGTCGGGCGAGCAGCTTCTCGTCGGCGATCACCCGATCGACGAGGCTCTCGCAGAGCTTTCCGAGCACCTCGGTCGGCGCCTCGATGTCGGTCTCGATCTGGTCGAGGGTGAAGGCGTAGTGCGCCTCTTCGACCCAGTAGGGCTCGCCGCCGACGTCGGGAAAGGCGAAGTCGATCGCCGCCAGACGTTCCCGCATGTCCGGCCGGGCGGGGAGCGCGACACGCCGCATCACGAACCTCCGGAGAAGTGGAACGACCCGATCGAGCCGAACCCGCCGCGCCGGGTCGACGACGACGTCGCATGGTTCGACGAAGACGAACCTCCGAAGAACGACGAGCCGGACGAGCGCGACGACCAGTGCCAGGACGAATAGGAGTGCCGACTCGAACCGCTGCGCGACGTCGAGCGGACCATGCCGGGCGGGCAGCCGTCCGACGAAACCGCGGGGCTCGGCGGGGCCGGGGCGGGGGCCGGCAGGGGGGGCGGCGCCCCGCTGGGCGGGGGCCCGGGCCGGGCGGGCGAACCGGCCGCCGGCACCGCCACGGGCACGCATTCCGAGGCCGAGCCGCGCTCCAGGAAATGCGTGGCGGCGGCGGCCAGTGCGCCCGCCGAGACGAGCGAGATCGCCAACGAGCGCTTGCGTTTCGGGTCGGCCGGCTTCGCCTCGGGCAGGCCTTCCGGCCGGTGGGTGACGACCGGCGGACCGCGGCGGCCGAACTCGCGTTTGGTGCGGGCCATGGCGCACCTCACTCGGTCATGGCGGCGGCCGACAGCAGGCCGGCGGAGAGCGACACCGCGCCGAGCCAGATCGCCGCCGAGAGCGAATTCTCCTCGATCGCCTTCGACAGGTTCGGATGGGCGAGGCGGGCGGCATAATAGGCGCCGACCTGCACCACCAACGCCACCAGTCCCCAGGCGGCGAACTCGACGATCGACGTCGCCTGCGCCACCGCCCGCGACATCGGCACGACGAAGCCGACGAGGCTCGAGGAGAGCGCGATCGCGGCGGAGGCGTTGTGCTCCTTGACGATCAGGTCGAACTCGCGATGCGGCGTGATCCGCACGTAGAGGAAGAGGTAGATCACCGCCAGCGCCACGGCGCCGCCGAAATAGCCCAGGAATGCGATCAGTCCCCCGAGAAAATGCGCCATCGTCGTTCCCCCCTCGACCGGCGCGGGCGTCAGCCGAGCGCCTTCAACACCGCGGCCGCATGGCCGGTGACCTTCACCTTCGGCCAGATCGCCGCCACCTTGCCGTCGGCGTCGACCAGCACCGTGGTGCGCTCGACGCCCATGTACTTGCGTCCGTACATCGACTTTTCCACCCACACGCCCCAGGCCGCGAGCACCGATTTGTCCTCGTCGGAGGCCAGCGTCACCGCCAGCTCGTATTTGGCGCGGAACTTCTCGTGCTTCTTCGGCCCGTCGGGCGAGATGCCGATCACCGTGACGCCGCGCTTGTCGAACTCGGGCATCAGGGCGGTGAAGTCCTGCGCCTCCTTGGTGCAGCCGGAGGTGTCGTCCTTGGGATAGAAATAGACGACGACCCGCCGTCCGCGCAGATCGGAGAGACGAACGCGCCCGTCGCCGTCGGTCGGCAGATCGAAATCGGGGGCGATGTCGCCGATCTTCAGAGCCATGTCGCCTTCCTTTCGTCGCGAAGAAGTGGTGGAGAGACCCGGTGAGGACGCGCCGACCGCCGGTTCACCGACGTGTCGTCGTGCCCGAATCGGCGAGACGGATGGTTCCCCTCCGCCTCGATCGAACCCACGAGGGTCGAGCGTAGTCCGAGCCGATGGAGCCGGGCAAGCGGTTCGACCGGAGGCGGGGAAACGTGTAGTGCTCACGGCGAGGCGAGCTCCACGTCGAAACGCGATTCGGCCGGCTCGCACTCCGCCGAAGAAGAATCCGACCGCCAGGAACGGCGTAAATTGGACGATCTCGACCCGACCACCGACGCGCCCGAGATCCCGGGCACGACACTCGGCGAACGCCGCAGGCGCGCCGCGGGCCTTTTCGGCGTCGTCCTGCTGTGGATCGGCGGCATCGTCCTTGCGCTCGGCGCCCTCCTCGTCGTCGCCCTGGCGGCGCTCATCGCCCACGGACCGGTGGAGATCGAGAAGGCGGCGCGCACCGCCGAGACCCTGCTCGGCGACGTCGCCGGCCCCGGAGGTCACGCCAAGGTCGGCAGCGCCCGCCTCGACTGGTCGTGGGACAAGGGAATCACCGTCGAGCTCGAGGGGATCGTCGTCCAGCGCGAAGGCGTACTCGACATGGCGGTGCCGCGCGCCGAGGTGCGTCTCAGGACGCGACCGATCCTCACCGGACAGGTCCGCCCGCGCTCGCTGATCCTCGTCGACCCGCGCCTGAAGATCGACACCGCCGGCTTGGCGACCGCCGGGACCTTCGTCACCGCCGCGACCGAGAACCCGCCGCCGGAAGCCCCGGCCGCGGCGCCGGCGCCCGACAGTTCGATGGTGGCGATGCCGGCGACGCGCGGCATGGCGCGGTCGATCGCGTTGCCGCCGCGACCGGTCCGCGCCATCTCGGAGGCGCGTGAGGTGGGCCGCGCGGTCGATCGTGCCGTCGCCCGCGCCCGCGAGGAGGGGATCGAGACATTCGGCATCCGCAACGGCGCGATCGAACTCCGACGGATCGACCGCGACGGCGCGGCGCGCGACGTCACCGTGCCCGACATCGAGGCCGAGGCGGTCGTCGACGGACCCGGGGGTGATCTCGACGTCGGCTTCTCGGCGCGCGGCGAGATCGGCCGTTGGTCGATGCGGCTCACCGCCGGACACGAGGCCGACGGGCGGCGCCGCGTCTCCTTCGTCGCCGACGATCTGATGCACCGCGACCTCTTCGGACCGCCGGGACCGGCCTTCGATCTGGGGATGCCGCTCTATCCGCGCCTCACCCTGCGCTACGGCCCCGACGATCGCTACGACGGCGCCGAGATCGACGTCCGCCTGGGCGCCGGCGAATTCCGCTTCGGGCCGATGCCGGAAGACTCGATGCTGGTCGACGAGGGACAGGTCCAGATCGACTGGAAGGCCGGGGCGACCGACTTCGAGGTGCGCAATCTCACGCTCGCCGTCGGCGAGACCGGCATGACCCTGCACGGACGCCTCGTGCCGCCACCCGAACGCGGCGGCGTCTGGGCGGCGGAATTCGAAGCGGACAAGGGCAGTTTCCGTCCGCGCGACGTCACCGGGCACCCGCTCCGGGTCGATGGTGGTCGGCTCGAGGCGCGGTTCGACCCGACGGCCAAGGTCGTCGACATCACCTCGGCCGGGGCGAGTTTCGGCGATGGTTGGGTGAAGACCGCCGGACGCATCGACTTCTCCGGCGAAGAGCCGCGCCTGAAGCTCGACCTCTTCTTCTCGCCGCTCGACACCGAGCAGGTGAAGCGGGTCTGGCCCCATTGGGTCGCCCCCGACACCCGCGACTGGTTCATCCGCAACGTCTCCGGCGGTCGGCTCGTCGACACGGTGATCCGCCTCGATCTGCCACGGTTCGACAAGCAGGAGACCTGGCCCGGCAACGCGCTGCGCATGGCGACGCGGTTCGAGGAGGCGCGCTTCGGTGTGTTCGGCAATCTGCCGCCGGTGATCGGCGCCTCGGGCCGGATGACCATCGACGACCGCAAGATGGACCTGACGCTCGACCGCGCCACGGTCGGCACCAAGGGACAGCGGCGGCCGACCCTCGACGGGTTCCGCTTCACCGTCCCCGACATCTTCGTGAAACCGCCGAAGGGATCGCTCCGCTTCAAGATCGCCGGCGACGTCGCGGCCCTCGCCGAAGTGATCGACGCCGAGCCGCTCGCCCTACTCGAGGAGGCCGGGATCCGCAACGACGGCCTCACCGGCACGGCCTCGGTCACCGCCCAGATCGACATCCTGTTCGAGAAGCAGATCCGCATGTCCTCGGTCGACTACAAGATCGATGCGTCGCTCGACCGCTTCTCCAGCCCCCACCCGATCCAGGGGCGCAAGTTCCAGGACGGCAAATTCAAGATCGTCGCCGACCCGCGTGGGCTGAAGGTCACCGGGCGCGCCCAGATCGACGGGGTCGTCGCCGACGTCGACATGTACGACGCGCGCGGCAGCTCGAAGACGGCCGAGAAGCGCGACTTCAAGATGGTGCTCGACGAGGCGGCGCGCCAGCGCATCGGCCTCGATCTCGGCGACATGGTCGGCGGTGCGATCGGCGTCGCCGTGGCGCAGTCGCCGCAGAGCGAGACGCGCCGCAAGGTCGAGGTCGACCTGACACCGGCGACGCTGACGCTCTCCCCTTTCGGTTGGAACAAGGGAACCGGCGTTCCGGCGAAGGCGACGCTCGATCTCGTCGACGACGACAAGGGCGTGCGGCTCGAAAACCTCGTCGTCGAGTCCGAGGGACTGGCGATCGCCGGCACCGTGGTACTCGACAAGGAGCACCGTCTCGTCTCGGCGGATTTCTCGAAGTTCGCTCTGCGCAAGGGCGATGCGGCGAAATTGAAGCTGGCCCGAGGCGCGGACCAGAACCTCGTGGTGACCTTCGACGCCCAGAATTTCGACGTGCGCGGCGTGATGCAGGTCGGTCGCAAGCCAGGTCGGGAGGAGGGGACACGGCCATCCTCCACCTCCAAGAGCGGCGACATGACGCTCAAGCTGCGCGCCGCCAAGCTCGTCGGCTTCAACGACACGACGCTCGCCGACGCCAGCCTCGACGGACGCTATCGCGGCGGGGCCTTCGCCACCCTGCAGCTGAGCGCCCGTTCCTCCGGCGGCCGTTCGCTCTCCGCGACGATCCGGCCCGATGGCAACCGCCGCACGCTGACGGTCGGCGCCGACGACGCCGGAGCGCTGTTGAGCTTCCTCGACTTCTTCGATCGGATCCGCGGCGGCCGATTGACGATGCAGGCGCAGCTCTCCGGACCCGGGGTCGCCCAGGGCCGCGCCCGGCTCGACGACTTCCACCTGCTCGAACAGCCGAAATCCGGCAAGGCGACGCCGCAGACCGTCGGCAACGGCGTCCAGCAGATCAAAGTGCGGCAGGTCGAGATCAATCCTCAGACCGATTTTTCGCGCTCCTCGGTGCGCTTCGCCATGCGCGACGGCGTCGTCACCGTCACCGAGGGTGTGGCCAAGGGCACTGCGGTCGGCGCCACCGCGTCGGGCCAGATCGATCTCAACAACCAGCGCATCGGCCTGACCGGGACCTACATCCCGGCCTACGGCCTCAACAATCTCGCCGGGCGCATCCCGGTCCTCGGCGTGATCACCGGCGCGGGATCGAACGAGGGCCTCCTCGGCGTCACCTTCCGCGTCTTCGGCGCGGTCGACGATCCGATCCTCGAGATCAACCCGCTCTCCGCCGTCGCCCCGGGCATCTTCCGCCGCATCTTCGAGTTCCAGAAGGACGGCGATCGCGCTCCCGCTCCGCCGCCGAGCAACGCACCGACCCGCATCACGCCGTGAGAGACCCCTCGCCGTCGGTCGACGGGCGCGGGCAGGGGAGGGGCGCCTCGCCCTTCGGACATCCTTCGCCGACGGGCGCGGCCATCGACGCGCCGAGCCCGATCCACGCGGCGACCACGGCCTCGTCGAAGCCGACGACGCGCCGCCCTTCGGCCGCCATCAACGGGCGACGGATGAGCAGCGGTTCGGCGAGGAGCGCCACCATCGCGCCGCCCGCATCGAGCGCCTCGGGTACGATCTCACCCGATTTCACCTTCGGCGCGGCGCGGTTGAACCACTCCGCGACAGGAAGCGCGCCGAAGAACGCCGCGAGCCGCTCCGCCGTCCACGGCTCGGCGAGGAGGTCGTGCTCGACGACCTCGTGACCGGCGGACCGCAGACGCGCCTTCTGGCGCGCATTGCCGCCACACCCCGGCTTCTCCCAGAAATCGACACGCGCCATCGCCCGTTTCTCCGCAACCGTCTCCCGAGGATGCGCTTCGCGTGGCGGATCTCGATGCCGAAAGCACCGTCAACAGCCGAACGGGCTGCCCGAATGGCGAGCAGAGTTCCGCGCCGGCCGCCGAAACCGTTCCACGCCGCCGCCGCGCTCTCGACCCGCAGACCCCTCCACCTCGACATCGCCGGAATCGAAAAGTTATCAATCAAACGATTGACTGAATTGTCGGCGGGCGTATTCTTCACCCCATGAGATCCGCCGACGCCCCCATCGCCCCGCCGCGCCGTGAAGGCGTCGTCCCGTTTCCGCTCGGGGCGAGCGACGACACGCGCTCCGCCCTGATCCGCGCCGGGATCGAACTCTTCGGCCGCAACGGCTTCGACGGCACCTCGACCCGCGAGATCGCCAAGGCGGCCGGGGTCAACATCGCCGGCATCGCCTACCACTTCGGTGGCAAGGCCGGCCTGCACCGCGCCTGCGGCGAAGCCATCGCGGCGATCGTCATCGAACACGTCGCCACGGCGACGCCGCCCGAGGGAGACGTCTCGACGCTCGCCCCGGAAGCCGCCGCCGATCTCTTCGTCGCGGCGGTCTGCGGCATCGGCCGCTTCATGCTCGGCCGGCCGGAAGCGGAAGCGGTCGCCCGCTTCATGGTGCGCGAGCAGATGGACCCGTCGGAGACCTTCGCGACGCTCTACGAGCGGCTGATCCGGCCGCGCCACGAGACGATGTGCCGGCTCTTCGCCCGCGCCACCGGTGAGGACGCCGACAGCACCGAGGTGATCATCGCGGTGTCGGCGATGTTCGGTCAGATCATGTTCTTCCGCGTCGGCCGCGCCACCGCGATGGCGCGCCTCGGCTGGGAAACCTTCGACGGCGACCGCCTCGAGGCGGTGCTCGCCGTCGTCACATCGGCGATCCGCGCCACCATCGCGGCCCGCCGCGCCGCCGCGTCGGCTTCGAACGAGACGAACCCATGATGAGCTGGATCTGTTCCTTCGCCCTCGCCGGAAAGTTCTTCGCCGCCTGTGCCGGCGACACACTGGCGGTCGGATACGTCGAGGGCGAGTACGTGTCGATGGCACCGCTCGAGACCGCCCGCATCGCCACCGTCCAGGTGAAGCTCGGCGATCGGGTGGCGCCCGGTGCGCCGATCGCGCGGATGGAGACGAACGACATCGAGATCGTCGTCACCGACGCCACCGCGCGCCTCGCCCAGGCCGAGAGCGAACTCGCCGACCTGAAGCGCGGCCGCCGCCCCGAGGAGATCGCGGTGATCGCCGCGAGCCTCGCCTCGGCCGAGGCCCAGGCGGAGGAGGCCGAGCGCACGCTCGCCCGCCGCATCGATCTCTCCAAGCGAGGTTTCTCGCCGCAAGCGGAACTCGATCAGGCGACGACGGCGCGCGACGGGGCGCTGGCACGGGTGCGCGAGTTGAAGGCCAATCTCGCCGTCGCCAAGCTGCCGGCGCGCGAGGATGCGATCAAGGCGGCGGAGAACCGCGTCGCCCAGGCCCGCGCGGCGCTGGAGACGGCGAAATGGCGGCTCTCCGAGCGCACCATCACGGCGCGGGCCGCCGGCCGCATCACCGATCTGGTACGCCGCCCCGGCGAGGTCGCCGGCCCCCAGGCCCCGGTCGTCTCGATGCTGCCCGACGGAGCGGTGAAGCTGAAGCTGTGGGTTCCCGAGAAGGGCTTCGCCAGGCTCGCGCTCGGCGCGGCGCTCGCCGTCCACTGCGACGGCTGCGAGGCCGGGCTGACGGCGCGCATCACCCATCTCTCGGCCGAACCGGAATTCACCCCGCCGGTGATCTATTCGATCGAGACCCGGCAGAAGCTGGTGCATCTGGTCGAGGCGCGCCCGGAAGGGGCGGCAACGCGGTTGCAGCCCGGCCAGATCGTCGACGTGTCTCTGCCCGGAGGCGCGCCGTGAGTGTCGTCGAGGTCCACGGCCTGACCAATCGCTTCGGCGACAAGACCGTCGTCGACCACGTCGACATGACCGTGGAGAAGGGCGAGATCGTCGGCTTTCTCGGACCCAACGGCTCGGGCAAGACGACCACCATCCGCATGATCTGCGGCCTGCTCACCCCCGACGGCGGCACCGGCACGGTGCTCGGCTACGACGTGCTGAGCGAGAGCCGCGAGATCAAGCGCGAAGTCGGCTACATGACCCAGCGCTTCTCCTTCTACGAGGATCTGACGATCGAGGAGAACCTCCAGTTCGTCGCCCGCCTCTACGAATTGAAGCCGGTCTCGGCCTATGTCGATCGCACCCTCGAACAGCTCGGCCTGACGCGGCGGCGCAAGCAGCTCGCCGGAACGCTCTCGGGCGGCTGGAAACAGCGGCTGGCGCTCGCCGCCTGCATCATGCACGAGCCGAAACTGCTGCTCCTCGACGAGCCGACCGCCGGCGTCGACCCCAAGGCGCGGCGCGAGTTCTGGGACGAGATCCACCTGCTCGCCGCCGACGGCCTGACGGTGCTGGTCTCGACCCACTACATGGACGAGGCGGAGCGCTGCCACCGCATCCACTACATCTCCTACGGCAAGCTCCTCGCCAGCGGCACGGTCGATCAGGTGGTGGCCGGCGCCGGCCTCACCACCTTCGTCACCAAGGACGGCAACGCCGGCCACGTCGCCGAGTTGGCGAAGCTCGCCGGCGTCGATCAGGTCGCCCCCTTCGGCAACACGCTGCACATCGTCGGCCACGACCGGGCGCTGCTGGAGAGCTCTCTCGACCGCTTCGCGAAGGAGACCGGCCTCGTCTTCACCCGCGGCGAGACCAGCCTCGAGGACGTCTTCATCCAGTTCATGGTGCGGGCGGGAAGCGAGGCCGGACCGGTGACCGATCCGGGATCGCTGAAGGGAGCGAAGCGATGAGGTTCGATCTCTCCTTCTCCTTCGGCCGCCTCGGCGCCATGCTCGCCAAGGAGTTCGTGCAGATGCGGCGTGACCGCATCACCTTCGCGATGATGCTCGGCGTGCCGATCATGCAGTTGATCCTGTTCGGTTTCGCCATCAACAACGACCCGAAGGGCCTACCTTCGGCGCTGTTGGCGCTCGGCAACGACCACTACACCCGGGCGATCGTCTCGGCGCTCGAGGTCACCGGCTACTACCGCTTCACCGAGCGGCCGACGAGCGAGCGCGAGGCCGACGCGCTGCTCGAAGCCGGGCGCGTCGCCTTCGTCGTCACCATCCCCTCCGATCTCGCCGCCCGGGTCGACCGCGGCGATCATCCGCAGATCCTGGTGGACGCCGACGCCACCGATCCCGCCGTCGCCTCCGGCGCGATCGGCACCCTCGGCACCGTGGCGCGCAACGCGCTGTCGCGCGAGAAGGGCGAGGAGGCGGCGATCCAGGCGGAGGAGGACAAACGTCTCTCCGTCGTCGTCCACCGGCGCTACAACCCCGAAGGGGTGTCGCAGTACAACGTCGTGCCGGGACTTCTCGGCGTCATCCTGCAGATGACCATGGTGATGATGACGGCGATGGCGCTGACCCGCGAGACCGAGCGCGGCACCATGGAGAACCTGCTCGCCATGCCGGCGACGCCGATGGAGATCATGCTCGGCAAGATCCTGCCCTATCTCGGGGTCGGCGCGGTGCAGATGGTCGTGGTCCTGACCATGGCCAAGTTCGTCTTCCGCGTCCCCTTCGTCGGCTCGCTCACGCTGTTGCTCTTCGCCGTCCTCACCTTCGTGCTGGCGCTGGTGCTGCTCGGCTATTTCATCTCGACCTTCGCCGAGACGCAGATGCAGGCGATGCAGCTGACGTTCTTCTTCTTCCTGCCGTCGATCCTGCTCTCCGGCTTCATGTTCCCGTTCTCGGGCATGCCGGGCTGGGCCCAGACGATCGGCGAGATCTTCCCGCTCACCCACTTCCTACGGGTGATCCGGGCGGTGATGCTGAAGGGCGCGGAGTGGCCTGCGATCACCTGGGAGATGAGCATCCTCGGCGGCTTCATCCTGTTTTTCGCCGGCATCGCGCTCGCCCGCTTCCGCCGCACGCTGGACTGACGCGGCGCGCGGTCGGGCGGCGCCGCTCAGACGAAGCGGATGCGGACGCGGCGGTTGATGCGGCCCTTCTTCTCGACCTTGGTGATCTCGAACCGGCCCATCTCGCCGGGCGATTTCACGTGCGTGCCGCCGCAGGGCTGAAGATCGACCGAGGCTTCGCCGCCGATCCTCACGAGGCGGACCCGGCCCGAACCGCGCGGCGGGGCGACCGACATGGTCTTGACGAGATCCGGCGCGGCATCGAGCTCGGCGTCGGTGATCCACTCGAACGAGACCGGATGGTCGGCCGCCACCAACTCGGCGAGGCGGGCATTGAGCGCGTCGCGATCGAGATCGGCCTCGGGAATGTCGAAGTCGAGCCGGCCCTCGTCCTCGCCGACCGAACCGCCGGTCACCGCATAGGGCAGCACGCCGGAGAGCAGATGCAGCGCCGTGTGCATGCGCATCAACTTGTGGCGGCGCTCCCAATCGAGCTTCGCCGTCACCTTCGACCCGACCGCCGGGATCGGCATGTCCTCGATGGCGACATGGGCGATCACCGTCTTCCCGGGGTCTTCCCAGACCGTGGTGGCGATCGCCGTCTCGGCGCCGTCCTCGCCGACGAGAACCCCGACGTCGCCCGGCTGGCCGCCACCGGTCGGATAGAAGATCGTCCGGTCGAGGAGGATCCCGCCCTTCTCGCCGATGCCGACGACCGTCGCCTCGCACGCGGCGAGATAGGGCTGATCACGGAAGACGGGTTCGGTCGCGGGGATGGACGTCATGGGGTTACACCAGCTCCGATGATCGATCCTTCGACGCGGGTGCGAGATGCTTCGAGACGGCCGCCTTGCGGCCTCCTCAGCATGAGGCGTTCTCCATCGTTCCGAAAAACTTCGGAGCCCTCATCCTGAGGAGCGCCGCAGGCGCGTCTCGAAGGATCGCGCACGGACGGATCGAAAGACGACCCTGCCGAGGAATCTTCTCAGCCATCCGATCACGGGACGGCTTCGAAGGGAACCGGGATTTCGCGACGGCGTTCCAGCCATGCGGGAACCGGCAACCCCTTGTCGCGCAGGAACGCCGGGTTCCACAGCTTCGACTGATAGCGGCTGCCGTGGTCGCAGAGCACGGTGACGATCGTGTGCCCGGGCCCGAGATCCTTCGCCAGCCGCATCGCCCCGGCGACGTTGACGCCGGTCGAGCCGCCCATGACGAGCCCCTCGTGTTCGGCGAGGTCGTGCAGCACCGCGACCGCCTCCTCGTCGGAGATGCGATAGGCCCGATCGATCGGCGCACCCTCGAGGTTGGCGGTGATGCGGCCCTGGCCGATGCCCTCGGTGATCGACGACCCTTCCGCCTTCAGCACGCCGTTCGCCACCCACTCGTAGAGCGCGGCGCCGTGCGGATCGGCGAGCGCGACGGTGACGGCGGGGTTCTTGGCCTTGAGGCCGATGCCGACGCCGGCGAGCGTCCCACCCGAGCCGACCGCGGCGACGAAGGCGTCGATCTTGCCGCCGGTCTGCGCCCAGATCTCCTCCGCCGTGGACTCCACGTGCGCCTGCCGGTTGGCGACGTTGTCGAACTGGTTGGCCCACACCGCACCGGCGGGTTCGGTCTTCGCCAGCTCGGCGGCGAGGCGGCCGGAGAGCCTCACGTAGTTGTTCGGGTTCTTGTAGGGGACCGCCGGGACTTCGACGAGCTCGGCGCCGGCGAGACGGAGCGCGTCCTTCTTCTCCGCCGACTGGGTCTCGGGGATGACGATCACGGTGCGGAAGCCGAGCGCCGAGGCGACCAGCGCCAGCCCGATGCCGGTGTTGCCGGCGGTGCCCTCGACGATGGTGCCGCCGGGGCGCAGTTCGCCGCGCGCGATGGCGTCGCGGACGATCCACAGCGCCGCGCGGTCCTTGACCGACTGGCCGGGATTCATGAACTCGGCCTTGCCGAGGATCTCGCAGCCGGTCGCTTCGGAGA
>CALMYM010000306.1 GCA_937873675.1 uncultured Alphaproteobacteria bacterium
GAGCGTCTTCAGCAGGCCGTTGAAGGCCGCCGTCGACAGCATGTGCACCTCGTCGATGATGTAGACCTTGGTGCGCGCCGACACCGGCTTGTAGCGTGACGCCTCGGTGATCTCTCGGATGTCGTTGATCGAGGTGTGCGAGGCGGCGTCCATCTCGATGACGTCGACGTGGCGGCCTTCCATGATGGTGCGGCAGTGGACGCCCTCGCGGCTCATGGCGATGGTCGGCCGGTCGATCTCGCCGGGGATCTCGTAGTTGAGGGCGCGCGCCAGAATGCGGGCGGTGGTGGTCTTGCCGACGCCGCGCACGCCGGTGAGCATGTAGCCCTGCGCGATGCGGCCGATCGAGAAGGCGTTCGACAGGGTGCGGACCATCGGCTCCTGGCCGATCAGGTCGTCGAAGCTCTGCGGGCGGTATTTGCGGGCGAGAACGCGGTAGACGCCGGTGGGCGTCGAGGCGGAGGCATCGGGCGGGAAAAGTCCGTCCATGCGGTTCGGCGGCCTCGTCGGTCTCGGAAGGGTGATCCGAAAGCGGATCGAAAAGGAGGCCGACGCGCGACCCGCGTCCGACTCGTCTGGGCTGCTTCCTTCCGGACCTGACCCGGTCGGCGAGTGACAACGTCCACCGCCGACCTCCCGAGGGGGTCATATCATGGATCGGGGGGGCAGATGCAAGGGGGGATGTGGACGGGGCGGGTGGCCGCATCCGCGTAGGGCGGAAAGAGCGCAGCGAATTCCGCCGGCCGAGCCGAGCGGGGACCGCCCGCCGCCCGACGAGATGCACCATCGCCGCGCCACGGCTCCGCATCCCCCCCTGTTCCCGAGATCCCGCGCCGGCCTCTCCCCGTCATCGCCGGGCTCGACCGGCATCGGAATCGTGACCCATACGGAGCCGTCATCCCCGGCCAGAGCGCGACATCTTCGCGCGGAGGGGAAGGGGATCCAGCGGCTTTTCGACGGGTGGCGAGGCGAATGGGTCCCCTTCCCTCGCTTCGCTCGCCGGGGACGACGGCGGTGGGTGGGGCACGAACTTCCGGAAGTCGGGAGGGGGGCGGACGGGCGCAGAAATCTCGGTGTCGAGGCGCCGTGCACGGGCAGCCTCTCGAGACATCGCTCACGAACAGAACTACCCCGTCGCGAACAGCTCCGGGCGCTTCACGCGCAGCGTCTGGGCGGCGAAGAGGGTCTTCAGGTCGAGGCGTCCTTCGTCGGTGAGCCGGGCCAGTTCGGCGAGGGGTAGGACCACCACCTCGATCTCCTCACCTTCGTGGGCGAGGCCGCCGCCGTCGGCGATGCGGGCGCGGTCGAGGTCGACTTCGGCGAGGTAGATCCATACCTTCTCGGCGCCGAGCCCCGGCGAAGGTCGGGTCGCGGCGACGAGTTCGACGGCGCCGAGTTCGAGCCCGGCTTCCTCGTGGGCCTCGCGGCGCACCGTCGCCTCGGGGCCCTCACCGGCGACGTCGAGGAGGCCGGCGACGATCTCGAGGCTCATCGGGTCCTCGCCGTCGAGCGCCTGGGGCAGGCGCAACTGGCGCACCAGAA
>CALMYM010000307.1 GCA_937873675.1 uncultured Alphaproteobacteria bacterium
CAACCGTCGGCGGCGAAGCAATCCGCCAGCGCCCGGCCGATGCCGGAGGAAGCACCGGTGATCAGCGCGGTTCCGGGGGTCGAGGTCGAAGAGGTCATCTGTGTCTCCGAAGCGATGAGGGAACGGACGGGTCGATCCACCTTTCCACTTTGCGGCTTCTCGGCAACATCGGCGCCGGACGACGCGAACACGTCTTCGTGAGGCTCGACGGGATCATGAATCGGCCATATTGGCGGGCGACCAAGAACGACGACGCGCCGGACCTTCTCGTATCAGAGTGGTCCGGAGGCAGGATGGCGGAGGTGTCCCGAGGGCGCCTCCTTCGTGTCTTCGCGGTGCCGGCCGAGTTCGCCTGCATCGCTGGTCGGTCCCGACGATTCTCGTCCAAGGGTTCCGACGCCGGTATCTGGCGGGCTGCGATCGGCCATGTGCGATCGGCGAGCCCTCGCGATGGAGACGATACGGTGCATCACAAGTCGACCGCTTCGGTGACGAACCCGAGCCGCCGCGCCCTGCTCGGCGGGCTGGTGTCGCTCATCGCCGTTCCGGGCGTGGCCTTCGCGGAACAGTCGGGGAACGAGAGCCCGCTCGAGGCGCTCACCCGTTCGCAGGCCGTGCGCGAATGGCAGCAGAAGTACGACGTCGGCGACACTTCGCGCTACGAGCGTATCAAGTCCGACCTGCCGCTGCTCTCGCCCGAGACCGTCTCGGCGATGGAGGCGGCGCTGCCGCGGCTGCAGGAGATCGTCGCGCGCGGCGGCTGGCCCCAGGTCGAATCGAAGTCGAAGCTCAAGATCGGCTCGCGCTCCGACGCGGTACAGGTCCTGCGCCAGCGCCTCGTCGCCTCCGGCGATCTTCCGGCCGAGCAGCTGCGCACCGGCTATCGCGACACGTTCGACAGCTACGTCGATGCCGCCGTCCGCCGCTTCCAGGTGCGTCACGGCCTGCGTCCCGACGGCATCGTCGATCACACCGTGCTCGACGTGATGAACGTCACCGCCGACGTCCGCCTGCGTCAGCTCGAGACCAATCTCATCCGCATCCGCTCGATGTCGGGCTTCCTCGGCGATCGCTACGTCTTCCTCAACATCCCGGCCGCCGAGCTGGAGATGGTCGAGCAGGGCCGCGTGGTCGAGCGCCACAACGCCGTCGTCGGCAAGATCGATCGCCAGACCCCGGTTCTGTCGTCGCAGATCCGCGAGATCAACTTCCATCCCTACTGGCACGTGCCGGTGTCGATCATCCGCAAGGATCTCATCCCCAAGATGCAGTCCGAGCCGGATTATCTCGCCAAGAACCACATCCGCATCTACGACCAGCGCGGACAGGAAGTGCCGCCGGAGACCATCGACTGGAACTCCGATCAGGCGATGCAGTATCGCTTCCGGCAGGATCCGGGCGGCGACAACGCCATGTCGACGGTGAAGGTGACCTTCCCCAATACGCACGATGTCTACATGCACGACACGCCGTTCAAGGACCTGTTCGGCGACAACAACCGCTTCTATTCCTCCGGCTGCATGCGCATCCAGAACATCCAGGGCTACGTCACCTGGCTCCTGCGCGACACGCCCGGCTGGACCCCGCAGGCGGTGGAAGACGCGCTGCGCAACGGCCAGCGCCTCGACGTCAAGCTGAAGACGACGGTGCCGGTCTACACCAACTACATCACCGTCTGGGTCACTCGCGAGGGCGTGATCCACTTCCGCGACGACATCTACAACCGCGACGGCGTCGGTATGCTGGTGGCGCAGGAGTGACGTTCCTCGCACGAGGTTCGCACACGCGCCACACCCTGAACGAGCCCGGCAATGCCGGGCTCGATCGTTTTCCGCCTCCTCCTCGCCGAAGGGGGAAGATCTGGCGCTCGTTTCATGCTATCGGGCGCGCGAAACCGCCGGGGGGACCCGGTGAAGAGTCGAGAAGAGGTGCCCGCATGACGACGTCGAACGCCCCCTTGTTCCCGGGGTTCTTCAACACCGGTCTCGCCGAGGCCGATCCGGCCCTCTTCACCGCGATCGCCGACGAACTGCATCGCCAGCAGGACGAGATCGAGCTCATCGCTTCGGAGAACATCGTCTCCAAGGCGGTGCTCGAGGCCCAGGGCTCGGTGATGACCAACAAGTATGCCGAGGGTTATCCGGGCAAGCGCTACTACGGCGGCTGCGAGTGGGTCGACGTCGCCGAGACGCTCGCCATCGAGCGCGCCAAGCTGATCTTCGGCGCCGAATACGCCAACGTACAGCCCCATTCCGGCGCCCAGGCGAACCAGGCGGTGTTCTTCACCTTCCTCGCCCCCGGCGACGCCTTCATGGGCCTGGATCTGGCCTGCGGCGGCCACCTCACTCACGGCTCGCCGGTCAACCAGTCGGGCAAGTGGTTCAGGCCGGTGCCCTACAAGGTCAAGCCCGACACCCACCTCATCGATATGGACGAGGTGCGTGATCTCGCCCGCAAGGAGCGGCCGAAGCTGATCATCGCCGGCGGCTCGGGCTATCCCCGCCGCATCGACTTCAAGGCGTTCCGCGAGATCGCCGACGAGGTCGGGGCGATCTTCATGGTCGACATGGCGCATTTCGCCGGTCTGGTCGCCGGCGGCGCCCATCCGAACCCGCTCGATCACGCCCACGTGGTGACCACCACCACCCACAAGACGCTGCGCGGGCCCCGCGGCGGCATGATCCTGTCGCGCGACGCCGACCTCGGCAAGAAGATCAACTCGGCCGTCTTCCCCGGCCTCCAGGGCGGTCCGCTGATGCACGTCATCGCCGCCAAGGCGGTCGCCTTCGGCGAGGCGCTGCGCCCCGAGTTCAAGACCTACGCCCATCAGGTGGTGAAGAACGCCCAGGCGATGGCGACGGCCCTGCTCGAACAGGGCCTCGACCTCGTCTCCGGTGGCACCGACACCCATCTGATGCTGGTCGACCTGCGTCCCAAGAAGGCGACCGGCAACGTGACCGAGAAGGCGCTGAAGCGCGCCCACATCACCTGCAACAAGAACGGCATCCCCTTCGATCCGGAGAAGCCGATGGTCACCTCCGGCGTCCGCCTCGGCTCGCCGGCCGGCACCACCCGCGGCTTCGGCGGCCTGATGATGGGCGAGGACGGCAACGGCATCATGAAGAACGGCCCCGACGGCGACGGCCAGGTCGAAGCCCGCATCAAGGAACAGGCCCAGGCGCTGTGCCGCCGCTTCCCGATCTACGGCTGATCGGCTGACGAGAGAGATACGAAAAGGGCCGCGGGAGCGATCCCGCGGCCCTTTTCGTTTTTCGCGAGGCGAGAACGATCAGGCGAATGTGATCTCGTCGACGAGCGGAGGAAATTCGGGCCGTGGCGTCATGTTGCGAAAGGCCTCGAGGTCGGAGAGGTTGGCGCCCCACAGCGTTCGCTCCCACGTCAACGTGAAATGCTCGGTACCGCCGTCGGAGGTCGGGCGTCGCAGCGGGTGAGGTCTGTGCCGTTCGAGCGTCAGGACGATGTCGGCCGCCGCGACCAGGGCACGCGCCCCGACCCTCATGCAGACCCAGTTCTCGTGGCCATCCCAGCCGAACCACGACACGTATTCGTCGCGCAGCCAAGCCGGCAGCGCGGCCGTCTCTTCGAGCCCCCGCCGTTCCAGATTGGTCCGGCTGTCACTGTTGGCGCTGGCCACGAACGAAGCGAGCGCCGTGGGCGCGACCTCGTCGAGAAGTGCCTGCGCAGCGCGCGCGATACGCGCGGCGATCATGATCTCCTGAACCCGATAGGGCGCCAAGCCGCCGACTTCGCGACCGGTGAGCATTCCCGACAATTCGCCGAAGACGCCGCGATCGTGATTCACCAGACGGAAGATGCCCGACGTCGCGACGATCTTCTCGCTGTCGACCTCTTCGAGAACGATGAATTCCATCTCGTCGATCGCGGTGGTGATCTCGAGTAGGGAGGGGATCGGCAACGCCTCGCGTTCGCTTTTCGACTTCGGGCGCATTCGGTCGAGATAGAAGCGCTTTATGGCCGGCACCTCCGATCGCCGTGCGAGGCGAAGCCGCAGAGATTTCACCTTCATGATGGAAAAGCGCCTCTTTTTGATATAAAGTTTGCAGCTTGCAATTCTGTTGCAATCCGTTGTTAACTGCCATGGATCCATATTCGATCACTGCGAGTCCGGATGGCGTCACGTGTACCACAAGATGCCATCTGAGCACGATACATTCG
>CALMYM010000308.1 GCA_937873675.1 uncultured Alphaproteobacteria bacterium
CATCCACCGCGGAACCCCATGGCGCGAAGAACGACTCGTTTGATAGTTGCTACGACGCCAAGCGCCGTATCCGTCCTCAATGATCGTGCCCGCAGCCGCAGCCCGGGCCGTGGCTGTGGAGGCCACCCTCTTCGGCCGCCGTCTCGCCGCGGCAGTGGGCGCAGAGCCCCCTCACCTCGATCGTCCGAGCCGTGACGGCGAAGCCCGCCTCACTCGCCCGAGAGGCGATCAGCGCATCGATCCCCTCCCCCGACCACTCCTCGACCTTGTGGCAGGCGGTGCACACCGCGAAGACCGTGCCCTTGGCGTGATCCTGCCCACAGCAGGCGAAATAGGCGCCGAGCCCCTCCAACCGATGGATGTGCCCCGCCTTCACCAGCCGCTCCAGGGCGCGATAGACCACCGGCGGCGACTGCACGCCCTGCGGCCGCAACAGATCGAGCACCTGATAGGCGCTCATCGGCGTCGTCGCTTCGCGCAGCACCTCGAGCACCGCGTCGTCGGTTCGGGATCGGGGTCTCGCCATGGCGTCGCTGCTCCTCGTCGGCGGCGACACTAGACCATTTCGCGCCGACGGGCACGCCCGCGGCTCCCGCCGACGACGCCCGCCTCGCCACCGCGCCTCGACCGGTGCCCGTCGGGAAGCGTCACCGCCGCGATCGGCGCGTTCACCACCTCGCCTCTCACGGCTTGGTTTCGCAGCCCCCATGGCCTATCTCTCGAAGAGGCTGCGGTCGGTGAATCTTCGACGATTCACGACCGGAGAGTGTCGGTCGGCCCACGGAGCTCGTGCATGAGCAGAAGATCGTGTGCGCCCGCCGGCCGGAGCGAAGGGGACCGCGTGGTGGGCTCAGGGAACAGCGGGGGAGACGAGATGCGTCCGACCGTCGCTCCGCCGACGGTGCCGGTGTCCTTCACCCTGCGCGACCATGCTCGTCACCTCGCGCTCGGCGCCAAATTCGCGGCGATCTCGACGACGCTCGAGGTGATGCACCTGACGCGCGCCGACCGCCTCGCCCCCGCTCGGCTGCGCGGACGCGGGGTGATCTTCACCCTCCACCACGTCCGCCCCTTCGATCCGACCTCGTTCCACGCCTCCGCCCATCTCGAGATCACGCCCGAGTTCCTCGATGCGCTGATCCGCCACGTCGTCGCCCTCGGCTACCAGCCGGTGCCCCTCGCCGACGTGCCGGCGCGCCTCGCCGCCCCGGAGGGCGGCCCGCGCTTCGCCGCCTTCACCCTCGACGACGGCTACCGCGACAACCTCGTCCACGCCCGCCCGATCTTCGAGCGCCACGGCGTACCCTTCACCGTCTTCGCCACCTCCGGCTTCCTCACCCGCGAACGGACGGTGTGGTGGTTGACCCTGGAGAAGCTCGTCGCCACGGTCGGCGATCTGTGCTGGGACACCGGCGATCGCCGGCTGCACTTCGCCTGCGCCCGTCCCCGCGCCAAGGCGATGACCTTCCGCCGCATCGTCGACTGGATGAATTCGGTCGACGAGGACTGGGCGATCTCCACTCTCGATCGCATCGCCGGCGAACACGGCATCTCCGCCGACACGATCGTCGACAGGGAAGTGATGAACGCGGCCGAACTGCGCGAACTCGCCGACTCGCCGATGGCCACCATCGGCGCCCACACCTGGAGCCACGTCAACCTGAGGCGCGTCTCCCACGACCGCCTCGTCGAGGACATCGAGCGCGGCGTCGACGAGGTCGCCGCCATCCTCGGCCACCGGCCGACCGTCTTCGCCTACCCCTACGGCTCCCACGCCAGCGCCGGCATCCGCGAGTACGCCGCCGCCCGCGGCTTCGATCTCGCCGTGACCACCGAGCCCGGCACCTTGCGGACGAGCGATCTCGACCACCTGACCGCCCTGCCGCGCATTTCGATCAACGGCCACTACCAGCGCACCGCCTGGGTCGAGGTGCTGATGTCGGGGCTCCCCTTCGAGCTGATGCCGCATCACCAGCAGCTCGATTGAACCACCTCCGACGAAAGTCGCGGACGATCATCGTCGTGCCACTTTTCCCCGCGACGTTGACTGCCGTCGCCGCTCCGAACTGCGAAAAATTCTTTTCTGATCCTTTCGTGATTCGATCGAATTTTCGTGTCGGATACAGGCGAGACATGCTGAAATGTCGATGTTTCGATGACTTGTACCGATGAAACCGGACGAGGTCATCGCAGATTCGTCGATGTCGGCGTTGTGAATACGTAGGATCGTCGATGCTATGGACAAAAGTCGTAGGCTGCATGATCATGTTCATCGTAGTGACATCGATCCCGCGTAGGAGCGCAGCAGATGAACGCAGAGCGGGGAGAAGGTCCGCGTGACGACCGTCACCCCGCATGAGGATACCATCGAGCCGGGCCGAGGACGGCAACCCACGGCCCATTGAGGAGGACCCACCATGACACTGGACATCCGTGGCGCCGCCACCGAAGCCCTGGATCGGCGGGACTGGACCGACCCGTACGTCGAACCGAGCCTCGCCGAGATCCTCTCCGACCCGATGATGGAACTCCTGTTCCGTCGCGATCACCTGCGTCGCGACAACGTGGAGCACTTCCTGCGTGACCATGCCTCGCGGCTGGCGGAAAAATCGCTCTGACCTCTTCCCGCGCGGCGGCCCTCAGGTCGCGGCGCGGGTCGACGACCGGACGACGCACCGGTCCGAGACATGTCGTCGAGAACGATGACCCCTGGAACGACGAAGGCCGCCGGATCGCTCCGGCGGCCTTCTCGTTTCGGCGCGGACCCGCGAGGGATCAACGCGAATAGAATTCGATGACCAGGTTCGGTTCCATCTGCACCGGATACGGCACGTCGCCGAGAGCCGGGATGCGCTGGAACTTGGCGACCATCTTGTTGTGGTCGACCTCGATGTAGTCCGGCACGTCGCGCTCGCCCGACTGGACGGCCTCGAGGACCAGAGCCAGCTGCTTGGACGCGTCCTTGACCTCGACGACGTCGCCGACCTTCACCTGATACGAGGCGATGTTCACGCGACGGCCGTTCACCTTGACGTGGCCGTGGTTGATGAACTGGCGGGCGGCGAAGACGGTCGGCACGAACTTGGAGCGATAGACCACCGCGTCGAGACGACGCTCGAGCAGGCCGATCAGGTTCTCCGACGAGTCGCCCTTGAGGCGCATGGCCTCCTGGTAGGTGCGCTTGAACTGCTTCTCCGAGATGTTGCCGTAGTAGCCCTTGAGCTTCTGCTTGGCCTTCAGCTGCACGCCGAAGTCGGAGAGCTTGCCCTTGCGGCGCTGGCCGTGCTGGCCCGGGCCGTACTCGCGCTTGGCGACCGGGGACTTGCCACGGCCCCAGATGTTCTCGCCCATACGGCGATCGATCTTGTACTTCGCAGAATGACGCTTCGACATCGCGGTCTCACGTTGTTTGCGGCGAACGCCGAGGCGTCCACCCGAGTTTTCGAGAGCGCGCCCTCCTCTGCGCCTTGCGGCGCCGACAGGTTCCCTCCGAGCGTTGGGAGGGGAGCCACGGGAGCACGTGAAATGACTTCGCGGACCGAGCGGCCCGCGAAGCTGGCGGTGATCTACGCCCCTCGGCCGGGAAAGTCCAACGGCGGGCGCCTCGCCCGCCACCTCGAGCCCGAATCCGGCGAGCACCGTCGCCAGCGCCGCGGTCGGCGCCCGTCCCGAGGTGAAGATCGCCCGCCCCGCTCCCCGCTTGGCGCCGGCGGACGCCGGCCCGAGGAGCTGCACCACCCGCCGGGCGATCGCCGGGCCGGGGTCGATCCACTCGACCTCCCACGGCGCGAGACGCCGGAAATGGTCGAGAAGGAAGGGATAGTGGGTGCACCCGAGCACGATGCGGTCGGTGCGCCGGCCGCCGTGGCGCCGGAAACAGGGGTCGATCTCGGCGAAGATCGCCATGTCGTCGACCGGCCGGCCGGAGAGATGGTCCTCGGCGATCCGCGCCAATTTCGTCGAGCCGACCAGCGTCACCTCGATGTGGCTGGCGTAGGTGTCGATCAGCGCGCGGGTGTAGTCGCGCTTCACCGTGCCCGGCGTCGCCAGAACCGAGATCATCTTCGACCGCGTCGTCGTCGCCGCCGGTTTGATCGCCGGCACCGTGCCGACGAAGATGGCCGGTACGGCGGCGCGCAGGTGCGGCAGCACCAGGGTCGAGGCGGTGTTGCAGGCCACCACGAAGACGTCGGGCCGATGATCGATGACGAGTTGGCGAGCGAGATCGACGATCCGGGCGATGAGGTCCCACTCTTCGCGATCGCCGTAGGGAAAGCCGGCATCGTCGGCGACATAGACGATCTCCGCGTCGGGCCGCGCCGCGCGGATCTCACGGGCGACGGAGAGACCGCCGATGCCGCTGTCGAAGACGAGGATACGGGGAGGACGGCCGAGCGCTGCGAGAGTGGCGTGCGAAGCCGTCGCCTCGGCCGTGTCCTTCGATGCCGCCATGGGCGCGCTCCTGGCGTCGGCGGAAGTCCCTCCGCCGGAGGCCCGGTCGGCACGCTCGCGCTGCGGAGGGAGATCGGGGCACGGGCGCGACGCAGAACCTTCCATCGCCCGGCCCCACGTGCATCACACCACACCCATGGTTAAGGCGAAGTTGAGGAAAGATTTACGAAAAATGAAACGTGGAAATCATTCTTCGTCCCGATTTCGCACCGCCTTCTCGCGCTCCGCCGCCGCTCGCATCTCGTCGAAGCGGGCGAGGTCGAGCCGCGTCGGCCGCCCCTCCAGTGCCGCCACCATGCCGCGCAGGGTGCGGACCTCCTGCTCGGAGAGCCGTGCCTTCTGGAAGATCTGACGCAGGTTGCGCACCATGTGGTCGCGCTTCGACACGGGACGGAAGAACTCGACCTTGTCGAGCGCGCTCTCGAGATGGGTGAAGAAGCCGAAGACGTCGGCCTTGGAGGCCTGCGGCGAGCGCTCCTTCTCGCCGAACGGCGTCCAGGCCGCATCGCCCAGCACCACCCGTCGCCATTCGTAGGCGACCAGGATCACCGCCTGCGCCACGTTGAGCGAAGCGAAGACCGGATCGACCGGCACCGTGATGATGCGGTCGCAGGCCCCCACCTCGTCCGAAGTGAGACCCCACTTCTCGCGCCCGAAGACGACGCCGATGCGTGCACCGGCGGCCGACGCCCGCCCCATCTCCACCGCCGCCACCGCCGGGCTCTCCACCTCCTTGGCGATGTCGTGCGGCCGCGCCGTCGTGGCATAGACCAGTTCGAGATCGGCGATGGCGTCCTCCAGCCGCTCGTAGAGGGTGACCGCGTCGATGATCGTGTCGCCCCGCGATGCCGCCGCCCGCGCCTTGTCGTTCGGCCAGCCGTCGCGCGGTTTCACGAGGCGCAGCTCCTTCAGGCCGAAATTGGCCATGGCGCGCGCCGCCGCCCCGATGTTCTCGCCCATCTGGGTCTCGACCAGCACGATCACCGGCGGCGTGAGCCCCGCCGATCCTTCCGCCCCGTCGTGCGCCTGCGACGTCATCTTCTCCTCCTCGGATCTCTGCGTCGTGGGTTAGCGCAACCGACGAGACCTGTCGACGCACCGTGAAGACTGACGGATTGACAGAAACGTTTCGGACGGCCGAAATGCGGCATGCTTCCGCAGAGGAAACCCGGATGTCGAACAGCGACGAGAGAGTGCTCGCAGAGCTCGGTCGCATCCTCGCGTCCGAACCTTTCGCGGCGTCGCCGATGCTCGCATCCTTCCTGCGCTACGTGGTGGAGGAGACGATCGCCGGCCGCGGCGACCGCTTGAAAGCCTACACCATCGCGATCGGCGCGCTCGAGCGCTCCGACGATTTCGATCCCAACGACAATCCCCTGGTCCGCGTCCAGGCGCGCCGCCTGCGCCAGGCCCTCGACTGGTACCATTTCACCTAAGGCCGCACCTCGGACATCGTCATCGAGCTGCCGCTCGGCACCTATGTGCCGAATTTCGTCGAGCGCTCGGTGGTTCCCGACGCCGCCCCCGGCCCGTCGCCGGACGGCGCGGAGACGCCACGCAGGGAAGGCGCACCACCGCCCGCGGACGTCCGGCCTCGGATGCCGCGGGGTCGGCTCGCCTTCGTCGCCCTCGCCGTCGTCTTCGCCACCGCCTTGGTGATCGGCGCCTGGTACGGCCTGGCGCACATCGCCGACCGCCCCCCACCGACACGCGGATCGGCGACGACCGAATCGGTGGAGCCGAAATCGTCGGGCGATGCGGATCTCGCGCCCGTCGGCGGCCTCGACGCGACGCGCGTGCTGCCCCTCCTGGCGGTCACCGTCGAGACCCGCTCGCCGCCGCCGGCCGAATTCGATCCCGAGGTCTATCGCAACCGTCTCGAGGGCTACGCCCGCCGTTTCGACGACGCCATCGTGGTGACGCGCCGATCCGCCGATTTCCCCCCACCGGTCGGCCAACCGCTCTATCGCCTGCGCGCCCTCGCGGTTCGCGAAGGCGGCACCGACAACGTCTATCTCCAGCTGGTCCACGCCGGCGACGAGCGGCTCGTCGATTCCATCGCCGTCACGCTCGACGCGACGCGGGGCCCGAACTATTCCGCCTTCGAATTGCCGTCCGATCTCGCCTTCGTGCGCAACGCGGTCCGCGTCCACGGCACGATCACCCGGGATCTCACCGCGACCGGCGAGATCGGTCCCGAACTCGCCTGCATCACCAAGGCTTGGCAGTACTTCCTGGAGTCGACCCGCCGAACCCATCGCGACGCCCGCGACTGCCTGACCGCCGTCGTCGCCGCCAATCCGCGGCTGGTCCCGGCGCTGACGATGCTCGGCGAGATCCACATCGGCGAATATCGCCAGAACCTCGACGACTCGACCGACGACCCGCTCGCCCGCGCCGACGAACTCCTCGGCCGGGCCTCCCGCCTCGCGCCGGGATCCTCGGCGGTCTTCCGGGTGCTCGAGAACCTGCTGCTCATCCGCGGCGATGCCGAAGCCGCCGTCCGCGCCGCGACCGCCGCGGTCCACAACAACCCGGACGACGCCGACGCGGTCGGCGGCCTGGGCTCCGTGTACGCCCGCCTCGGCCGTTACGAGGAAGCCATCGGCCTCATGATGCGCGCCGAAGCCGGCACCTCGACACCGCCGAAGTGGATGCAGTTCTACACCTTCCTCGCCCTCAACAACCTCGGCCGCCGCCGCGAAGCCGATCAGCACGTCACCCTCTTCGACGGAACCACCTCGTCGCTCTACCTCGCCGCCGTCGCCATCCGCGCCCATCGCCGCGGCGACGAGGCCGCCGCCGCCGCCGCGATCGCCGCGATCCACGAGATCGAACCGACCCTGCGCACCGACCCGAAGGGCTTCCTGCGCCGCCGCGGTTTAACCGACGCCGTCGCCGATCGCCTGCTGGTCGACCTCCGTGCCGCCGGCCTCCTGCGTTCCCGCCCCTGACCCGACGTCCCGTTGCACCGCTTGGAAGTAACCGCTACGCCGCCGATGAAACGGCCCGGAGCGCGCCGCCACATGCCCGCCGGACGGCCCCGCTCGCCCAACGTCACCTCGAGAAACGCCCTTTTGTAACAAGCTGTTGGCAGCGTTACATGACCTTCGGGCAACCGTTTGCCCCTGCGGAAGGAACCGTTACGACCTGCAATTCGCGTCTCCGCGCTGCCATACCAGTGGCAACGAGACGGCCCCCTCCCCCGGTCCCGTCTCCCCACCGGAAGGAGACCCGATCATCGTGTACGCCCCCCACAACGACATGTTCGTCATGTCCGAGCTCATCCCCGTCGAGAACCGGCCCTACCAGATCGGCGAACTCGCCGAGAAGTTCGGGGTGACGCTGCGCACCATCCGCTTCTACGAGCAGAAGGGCCTGATGAACCCGCGCCGCATCGGCGCCAACATGCGCATCTTCGATTCCGCCGACGTCGCCCGCCTCGGCCTGATCGTCACCTGCCGCCGTTTCCGCTTCACCGTGGAGGAGATCGCCGCGCTGCTCTCGTTGCGCGACCGGCTCGGGGCGAAGGAGTTCCGCGCCCATCTCGTCGTCGCACTGAAGGCGCGCCACGCGGCACTGACCGAAGAGATCGACGAGACCAAGAAGGTCCTCGGCGAACTCTCGGGCTTCCTGACCGGCCTCGATCACCCGGCCTGACCCGCCCCCCTCATGCGCCCCCCGCCGCGGCGGTCCCTCCCGACCGGCGCGGCACGAGTGGAGCGGCGCCCCGCCGCGCCCTCACGTCACCGCCTCGAGCCCCGCGAAGCGGTCAGCGCCCGCCCGGACCCGGTCGAGTGGTCCGCATCCTCCGAAGGCATTGTTGGCGCTTCGCGCGGTCGCGTGATATGGACCCCGCGACAAATCGGCGCTTCCGGTCTCGGACGAACCCTCGCCCGGGTTCGGGTCGGAGGGGTCTCCAGCGAGGAACGGCATATGGCGAAGATCAAGGTGGCGAACCCGGTCGTCGATCTCGACGGCGACGAGATGACCCGCATCATCTGGCAGTTGATCAAGGACAAGCTGATCCTGCCCTACCTCGATCTCGAGATCGAATATTACGACCTCTCGGTCGAGAACCGCGACGCCACCAACGATCAGATCACGATCGACGCGGCCCACGCGATCAAGAAGCACGGCGTCGGCATCAAGTGCGCCACCATCACGCCGGACGAAGCCCGCGTGAAGGAGTTCAATCTCAAGGAGATGTGGAAGTCGCCGAACGGCACCATCCGCAACATCCTCGGCGGCGTCATCTTCCGCGAGCCGATCATCTGCAAGAACGTGCCGCGCCTCGTCCCCGGCTGGACCCAGCCGATCGTCGTCGGCCGTCACGCCTTCGGCGACCAGTACAAGGCGACCGACTTCAAGTTCCCCGGCAAGGGCACGCTGTCGATCAAGTTCGTCGGTGAAGACGGCTCGGTGATCGAGAAGGAAGTGTTCAAGGCCCCCGGCGCCGGCGTCGCCATGGCCATGTACAACCTCGACGAATCGATCCGCGACTTCGCCCGCGCCTCGATGATGTACGGCCTGATGCGCAAGTGGCCGGTGTATCTGTCGACCAAGAACACCATCCTCAAGGCCTACGACGGCCGCTTCAAGGACATCTTCGAAGAGGTCTACCAGACCGAGTTCAAGGCGCAGTTCGATGCCGCCGGCATCACCTACGAGCATCGCCTGATCGACGACATGGTCGCGTCGGCGCTGAAGTGGTCGGGCGGCTACGTCTGGGCCTGCAAGAACTACGACGGCGACGTCCAGTCCGACACC
>CALMYM010000309.1 GCA_937873675.1 uncultured Alphaproteobacteria bacterium
GTTGCCCGCCGTGTCGCCGAGGATCTGCACCTCGACGTGGCGCGCGCGCTCCACCAGCTTCTCGAGATAGACCTCGTCCTTGCCGAAGGCGGCTTTCGCCTCGCGCTTCGCCGCCACCACGTCGCGCATCAACTGCGCCTCGTCGCGGATGACCCGCATGCCGCGCCCGCCGCCGCCCCACGACGCCTTCAGCATCACCGGATAGCCGATCTCGGCGGCGAGCTTCTTCACCGCAGCCATGTCGTCGGGAAGCGGATCGGTCGCCGGCATCACCGGCACGCCGCAGGCGATGGCGAGGTTGCGCGCCGCAACTTTGTTGCCGAGCCGCCGCATGGTGTCGGGCGAGGGGCCGATGAAGGTGATGCCGGCTTCCGCGCAGGCCTCGGCGAATTCCGGGCTCTCCGAGAGGAAGCCGTAGCCGGGATGGATCGCGTCCGCCCCCGACAGCTTCGCCACCCGCAGGATCTCCGGCACCGACAGATAGGCCTCGATCGGCCCCATCCCCTTGCCGATCTGATAGGCCTCGTCCGCCTTGAAGCGGTGCAGCGCCAGCTTGTCCTCTTCGGCGAACACCGCGACGGTGGCGAGCCCCAGCTCGTTGGCGGCGCGGAACACCCGGATGGCGATCTCGGAACGATTGGCGACGAGGATCTTCTTGATTCGCGGCACGGGAGGTGTGGTCCTTCAATCGATTGAAACGAAGGACGGAGTCCCTCGGCGAACGGCGTTCCACCGGCCGATCGACGGCGATCGGCCGGCCCTCGACGCTGTCCCTACCGGCGGGACCCGGCCGGGTCCATGCGGCGACTTGTTGCGGTGCATCTCAGACTAAGGTTCTAGGCGAGGGTGTCCACCCCACGCGACCGCTTCTTCGGGCCGTGAGCGCTCGAATGTTCGGCACGACCCGATCACCCGCCGCGATCGATCGGCGGGGAGGTGTCCACTCGGGAGCGTGACCGACCGGCGGCGGTACGCCTTTTCGATCGGCGATCCGCCGCGACGCGGTGGACCGCCACCGCGATCTCAGGCACAAGGATGCTCGGTCAGAAAATGGCGAAGCGCCATGTAGAGTGTCGTCGCGTGAGCCCCGTCCCGGCGATCGATCGCCGAGCGGATGTCGTCGACGATCATGTCGCGCACCGTTTCGGCGCCGTGGGCCTGATGAACGAGATAGTCACCGAGGGCGGCCGCGGCGACGTCCGGGATGTGTTCGTGCTCCGCGATAGCCTCGATCTCATCCCTGTCGAGGTCGCACATGTCGAGGATGTCGTCCTTGGAGATCATGTTTCATCCTCCCGGAAATATTTTAGTTGTCGAATATTTTACCATGTGATCCGAATGACGTCGCGATCCGTCGGAAAACATACGTCGCCGACGGTGGAACAGCTCGGGAGATGCCTTTGACCGCCGAACCCCTACTCGTCGAAGTGCTGCGCGGAGCCTCGGTGGAGAGCCGGCACCGCGGCGCCGTCGCCGTCGCCGACGCGCACGGGCGTCTGCGCCTATCCCTCGGCGACGTCGAGCGGCCGGTCTTTCCCCGGTCGGCGATCAAGGTGATGCAGGCCCTGCCGCTGGTGGAATCCGGGGCGGCCGACGCCTACGACCTGTCGCAGGCGGAGCTGGCGCTCGCCACCGCCTCCCACAACGGCGAAGCCGTCCATGTCGCCGGCGCGCGCGCCATGTTGGCCAAGGCCGGTCGCGACGAGACCTGCCTCGTCTGCGGCGCCCAATGGCCGGGCCGTGAAGACGACCGCGGCCAGCTGCATCGCGCCGGCCTGCGACCCACCCGCCTCCACAACAATTGTTCGGGCAAACATGCCGGCTTCGTCTGTTTCGCCGTCCATGCCGGCATCGATCCGGCCGGCTACGGCGCGCCCGATCATCCGGTTCAGCGCGAGATCGCCGCCGCGATCGCCGACGTCACCGGTGCCGACGTCGACCACGCGCCGCGCGGCCAGGACGGCTGTTCGATCCCGACCTGGGCGATTCCCGTCTCGGCGATGGCGCGCGGCTTCGCCCGTCTGGCGACGGGGGAGGGGCTCTCCGCCACCCGCGCCGCCGCGGCGAAGCGTCTGATCGCCGCGGCGATCGCCGAACCCTTCATGATCGCCGGAACCGGCCGCTTCTGCACCGATTTCATCGAGGCCTGCGGCGGCGACGTCTACGTCAAGACCGGCGCCGAGGGGGTGTTCTGCGCGGCGATCCCCGCCCTCGGTCTCGGCGTCGCCGTCAAATGCGACGACGGTGCCGCGCGGGCGGCGGAGGTGGTGACGGCGGAAGTCGTGACGCGGCTCCTCGGTCGCCGCGACGACCCGGTCTTCGACCGCTTCCTGCGCCCGTCGATCCGCGACTGGAACGGTGCGCTCGTCGGGAGCCTGCGCGCCACGACGGGTTGGGCGGACGGTCTCTCCGCCTGAGCCCCGGATCCGCCGGCCGTCCGCGTCACTTCTTGAGATAGACCCCGGCGGCCGAGCTGGACGACCCCGAAACCGGGATCGACTTGTCGGCGCTGTCGAGCGTCCAGTTCACCTGGTTCACGATCAGGGTGTCGAGCACCATGGTGAGATTGTTGGACGTGACGCTGGCGCCGCTGTTGAGCGTCAGGCCGCGGCTCGGCAGATAGAGGAGACCGCTCAGGTTGGCGCCGTTGGTGGCGTTCATCGAGAAGGACGTCTTCGACAAGCCGCTCGCCTCGTACATCAGGAGACCCGAGTAGGTCCCCGAAGTCGGCGCGCTGAGGTTCAGCTTCATGGTGCCGTTGAACTGGATGTACGACGTGTCCGGGAAGTAGAAGGTGACGCCGGTTCCGTTCCAGGTGCCGCCGTTGGCGTTGACCCCGCCGCCCTTGATGACGTAGACGCCCGGCGCGAAATTGATGGTCGGCGCGCTGTTGAGATTGATCCAGCCACAGTAGACGCCCGGCTGCGCATTGTAGGTGCCGCCGTTGACGTTGACGTTCGAATAGTTGCAGACCGAGGACGACGGCGTCGGCAGCGTTCCCGCGAAGGGATCGGCGACGGTCGTGCATCCCTTCGTCAGATTCGGATGGGTGCCGCCGTTGTCGAGGACCGACGTGCCCGCGAGACAGATCTTCTTGGTCGACAGCGTCGTCGAGGCGTTGAAGGTGGCGGCCGGGTTGCCGGTCGACTTGACGTGGACCTGACAGTTCGGCGCGTTGATGACGGCGCCGCTGTTGAGCAGCAGGCCGGGTGACGCCGACGTGTTCAGGAGCAGGATGCAGGCCTTGTCGCTCGCCGCCTTGACCGCGACCGTCGCGGTGGCGCTGATCGCGATCGTCTGCACCGAGACGAGCGCAGCGAAGGTCGTCTTGATCGTCCCGTTTGCGGTGCCGACGTAGTTGCCGGACGCGTCGGTGGTGAAACTGGAACTGGCGACGGTGAAGTCCCTGGTCTTGACGGAGGCCGTCAGAACCTTCCCCGCCACGGTCGTCCAACTCGTGGTCGCGTCGCGGGCGCCGGCCAGAACCGCGGCGTCGACCGCTTCCTGGAGGTCCGACTTCGCCGAAGAAGCGCGGGAGTAGTCGACGGCGATACCGATCGCCAGGATCAGCGGGATGGCTCCGAGCGCCGCGATGATCGCGATGTTGCCGGAACGGTCCTCGCTGAAGCCCTTCAGCCTCGTCAGGAGGCGGCGCAACCCGGCGACCGGCGATGATCTCAGAAGATTCATGTCGTCGTTCCGATCGGTGACCAATACGGGAGCCGCCACTCCGAGGCGTCAACCCTATGCGTCGCTTCGTAAAATCGACGTAAAAATTGCAATGTGAAAATTTTTGCCCGAGAACAGAGTAAATGCCGCTGCGGGTCTCAGCGGGAAACGCTGTTCCCATCGATCCGCAGATGGGCCGGGACCTCTTTTCCTCCGCCGACGAGATCGCCGGTCACCGGTCGCGTGTGGTGGTAGCCGACGATCGCCCCTTTCTCCGTCGCCTGGAAGACGTTGGAGGCGATCACCGTCGTCCCGGCGCGCTCCTGGACGGTGACGGCGATCCCGACGCCCACCTTCCGCACGACGTTGCCGGTGATGGTGACGTTGCGCAGATATTCGCCCCAGCCGACCAACATGCCGACTTGCGCGCCCTCTTCGACGACGTTGCCGGTGACGGCGGTGTCGGCTTCGACCGCGAGGCCGAAGGAGGGGAAGTTCGGATCGCTCACCGCAGACGGTCGCAGGTTGCGGACGATGTTGCCGGAGACGGTGGCGAGCCGGCCGCCCTCGTTGAAGTTGACGACCGAGATGCCGTTGGCGGTCCCGTCGATCAGGTTGTTCGCCACCACCGCGCCCTGGAACGCGAACTCGACGTAGAGCGCGGTCTCGCCCGATCGCAGGATCTCGTTGCCGATGATGCGGACGTTCGAGCCGGCGTTCACGCGGATGCCGGAAAAGGCGCAGTCGGTGACGCGGTTGTCGACGATGGCGACGTCGTGGGCGCGGTGGATGTTGATGCCGTTGCCGACCTGACCGCTTCCCCCCGACGTGGCGCGGATCCGCTCGACGCGGTTGCCGCGCACCACGCTGCCGTCTTCGCCGGGCGCGCCGCGATGCACCAGGATGCCACCCTCGCCGCAGTCGGCGACGCCGTTGTCGGCGATCGTCAGGGCGCGGCTGTCGCGGGCGAGGATGCCGTAGCTGCCGATCGACGCGATGGTGCATTTCTCGATCCGACCGCCGCAGCGCTCGAGATACAGGCCCATCCCGCTGCCGCGGCCGACGACGCAGTCGACGAGACGCAGATCGGCGACGTCGGTGAAGGCGAGGACCGCGCCGTTCGGATCGACCTTGCGGTTCTGACCGTCGAAGGCGAGGCCGGAGAGCACGATGCGCTTGGCGTTGCGCGCCGTCACGAACGTTCCGTCACTCGCCGCGACCAGGGTCGTCATCCCGGCGGTGCCGTGGATCTGCGCCCCGTCGGGGATCTCGATCGCCCCGACCCGATAGGTTCCCGGCGCCACCACGAACGGCCGCTTCTCGGCGACCGCCTTGGCGAGCCCGGCCCGGAACGCCTCGGTGCGGTCGCCGTTCACCGGTTCGAGATCCGCCCCGACGATCGCCGCCGTCGCCGGCGGGATGGCGGCGAAGGCGAGGGCGGTGGCGAGAAAGCTACGGCGAGAGGGCATGGGTAGGTCCTGCGATCGAAGGGCCAGGGAAGCAGGTCCCCATGGTCGATACGCAATTTCCAGAACCTGAGCAAATCTTGACGGAGAATTACAGAATCAACCAAAAGTGATAAATATGAAGTGATGCATGGAGAGCGGGTGTGTCCAGCGCCGAACCGGTTGTGCGATCCTATCTGGGGCGTAGCTACTCCGCGCATCTCGGGCGCGCACGCTTCACTGGGCTACTAGAGCGCCACGCAGATATGGAAGAGGCGGAAGCGGCGGCGATCCTCTGGTTCACCTCCGGTCGGAGCAACGAGTTGCTCACGCGTTTCCGGAGTGAGGCTGAAACCCCCGCCGACTTGGACTTCGTTGCGGTTCTCGAGACGGCGATTCAAAAATTGCCGTTCTGCCGAGAAGACTATGTCGATCGTGTTATCCGCGTGCCTGCCGCGGATCTGCCTGCTTTTCGTGAAAAGTATCGTATCGGTCAGGTGGTGCCTTGGCGCGCCCCTACGAGCTGTTCGACTTCGCATGCCTTTCGCGACCGAGGAAATGTGCTTTTCCTCATTCGTCAGCGGACAGGGAGAGTGGTCGGATCCTACAGTTGGTATCCGCATGAGAATGAGATCGTCATTCTCGGTGGGCACGAGTACATCGTAACCTCTTTCGATGAGTCACACCCCGATCGCATCGTGGTTGGCCTCGAGGAGCAACCTGTGGAGGAGTGACGCAGAAAATTTGCATCAAAGGTCGAAATCAACGATATTTTTACCTGACCGACAGACAACGGAGATCAGGAATGTCCATGGCCGAATTTGCCTTCTCCGGATACGATAACCGGAAGGAAGCCAGTGACGAGGATCGGACCGTGTCTCGCGTACCCTCGGATGACGCCGCGAAGCTTCGCGGCCGCACAGTGAAGTCGAAGACCGCCGGCGATCGGAAGGTCGAAGAGCGCGCTTCCAAACCCGCGACCACCGAACAGCGCACCCAAGCCGACCGGTTGGCCGCTCGTCAAGCGAAGCGCTTCGTCGACAAGATGACCGCCAGCGGTTGGTGATCGGCGCAGAAGCCTAGGTCCGTTCGGTCAACGCCGTTCGGCGATCACTTCGATTGTGACTTCGATCGCATGTATGAGGCCGAATAGGGAAAAGCTTCCGTTCGGTGCCGAGGTATCGCGCGTCGGTGGCAGGTGCAGGAACCCCGTCGGGCGACCGCCGGCGAGCCGCAGCGAGCGCCACAGGAGGCCGTTGCAGAGATAGCGCCCGGCGTCGGTCGAGACCTCGACCGGCAACCCCAGCCCGGCGATGCGGGCGGCGATCCGCCGAACCGGCAGGGTCGAGGCGAGCCGCGGCGGCGCATCGGCGTCGAGCACCGCCGCGCGCGGCCGTCGCCCCTCGGCGTCGACAGCTGCCATCGAGACGCGGTTGCGGCCGAAGGCTTCGACCGCGTTCGCCGTCGCCCGCCGCTTCAGCCCGAGATGGAGGACGATGTCCGGCCGCGTCTCGGCGAGGAGCCGGGCGAGATCGTCGAGCGCCTCCCAAGTGGTCGAAAAGACGTGCGGCACGATGTCGACGCCGAGCCGTTCGCCGACGCGGCGTTCGGCGAGCCGCGCCACCACCTCCGTCGTCGGATTGCGCGGCGCTCCGGGGAAGGGACCGAAACCGGTGAGGAGCAGGCGCGGGCGGGACGGGCGGCCGGATGGGGACGGAAACCGAACCATCGCCGCCTCCCGGTCGTCAGATCCCCAGTGCCCCGGCGATCTCGTCGACCGCCAGCGAGGCCGAGACGGTGCCGTCGCGCACCCCGCCTTCGAGATCGTGCAGGCGATCGGCGACGCGCGGGTCGTGGCGCAGCGCCTGCATCAGCCGCTCCTCCAGCATCGACCACATCCACGCCACCTGCTGCACCCGCCGCCGTTCGGCGAATTCGCCGGTGGCCGAGAGCTTGGCGCGGTGGGTCGTGACCTCACCCCACATCGCGTCGAGCCCCTGGTTGGCGAGGCCGGAGATCAGCACCACCGGTGGCGTCCAGGTCGACGACCTCGCCGCCATGATGTTCAGCGCCGCGCGGTATTCAGAGGCCGCCGCCCGAGCGCGCACCGCGTTGTCGCCGTCCGACTTGTTGACGGCGATCATGTCGGCGATCTCGAGCACGCCCTTCTTGATGCCCTGCAACTCGTCGCCGGCGCCGGGCAGCATCAGCACCAGGAAGAAGTCGACCATGCCGGCGACGGTCGTCTCCGATTGGCCGACGCCGACCGTCTCGACCAGGATGACGTCGAAGCCGGCCGCCTCGCAGAGCAGCATCGTCTCGCGCGTCTTGGCGGCGACGCCGCCGAGCGTGCCCGACGACGGCGAGGGACGGATGAAGGCGTTGCGGTCGACGGCGAGCCGCGCCATGCGCGTCTTGTCGCCGAGGATCGAGCCGCCGGTGCGCGTCGACGACGGATCGACCGCGAGCACCGCCACCTTGTGGCCGGCGGCGGTGAGATTGGCGCCCAACTGATCGATGGTGGTCGACTTGCCCACCCCCGGCACGCCGGTGATGCCGACGCGCAGCGCCCCGCCGGTCGCCGGCAACAGCGCCTGGACGAGCGCCCGCGCCTTGGCCTGATGCTCGGGCTTCTTCGATTCGACCAGCGTGATGGCGCGGGCGAGCGTCGAGCGATCCCCGGCGCGGATCTTCGCCGCGAGATCCTCGATCGACACGTCGCGCGCCGCCGCCACCTGCGGCGCGACGCTCGGCGGCGCAGACGACAGATCGCCGGCCGCGTCGACCGAGACATGGGCGAGACCGGCGGTCGGGTCTTTGAAGGTGGAAGAGGTCATCGGCGGCGCTCCGCGGCCACGGCCCGCCGTCGGACGGCGCGCCGAGATGTTCCGCCGTCTCTTGCCATCGTCACGACGGCGGAGTCCAGATGATCCTCTGGAGCATACCGGTGGCGAGGACGTTGCGCGGCGGCAGGCTCGTGGTCATCGCCGCCTCGCCCTGGAACGAGAAGGTCAGCGTCACGTTGGCGGCGCCGCGCGACCGGCAGATCGCCATGCCGAGCCAAAGGTTGGTGCCGATGCGGCACGTCGACGGATCGGTGCCGGTCTCGGCGAGGCTCATCCCCGGCCGCTCGCCGGCCGGGCCGACGACGTGATGGGTGACGCCGTGGATCTGCTGGATACGGCCGCCCGAGCCGAGGATGTGCAGCACCTGGATGCGTCCGCCATAGGCCTCCTTGAACAGCACCGTCGCGTCGGTGGTGGTGTTCTCGAGGCCGATGGTGACGTTGCCGGTGGTGTAGCCCGGCATCTGGGCGAGGATCGCCTTGGAGGCGTAGGGCGTCGCCGCCGAGATCGGCCCGGCGCCCTGCGCGATGATCTGCAGGAAGGTGTCGCCGGTCGCCTGGAAGGCGGGGGTGGACGGCCCGGCGCGGAAGCCGTCGCCGGTCGGACCGGAACAGGCTGCGACCAGCCCCGCCGTGATCGCGCTCGCCGCGAGGCCTGCCACCGTCGTTCTTCTCATCGTGCTTCCACTCCGAATCGATGGGCGGATCGGTTCCGTCGGCGATAGGCCCTCCCGCGATGCCTGTCCACTTCGCCCCCGATCGTGGTGGAGATGTGGCCGCCGAAGCGGCGTTCGGAAGCGGGCTTCGATGGACCACGATCCGCATTCGTGCGACTTTCGGGACGGGCGAAGTGCGCGTAGACGAAGCGCGGCTCGAAGGTCGTCTCGTCGCACGTCGTCCTCGAGTTTTCCGAGGGGAAGACGGGGCGATCCGGCATCGGGCCGGCGTTCGGGTCGGAGGCATGTGGGATGCGAGAGCCGACCACGGGCGACACGGCGCCGAAGGCGTCGGCCGACCCCTCCGAGCCGCACGAGAAGAGCCGTTTCTTCGCTCTCACCCTCGGCTCGATCGGCGTCGTCTACGGCGACATCGGCACTTCGCCGCTCTATGCGCTGCGCGAATCCCTGCGCCATCTCCACGGCGGTGGTTTCGACCGCGACGAAGTGTTCGGCGTCGTGTCGCTGCTCATCTGGGCGCTGATCGTCGTCGTCACCCTCAAATACGTCATCTTTCTCATGCGCGCCGACAACCGCGGCGAAGGTGGCACCCTGTCGCTCCTCGCCCTCGTCGAAGGCGCCATGGGGCGACGCACCGGTTACGTCTTCGCCCTCGCCGCCGCCGGCGCCGCGATGTTCTTCGGCGACGCCATCATCACCCCGGCGATCTCGGTGCTCTCGGCCATCGAAGGCCTCGAGCTGGCGACCCCGGCGGTCACCCCCTGGGTGATCCCGGTGACGGTCCTCGTCCTCGCCGTCCTCTTCTCGGTACAGGCGAGCGGCACCGCCTCGGTCGCAGCGTGGTTCGGACCGATCACCGCGGTGTGGTTCGTCGTCCTGGCGGTGAGCGGCATCGTCCATCTCGCCGACGATCCTGGTGTACTCCACGCCCTCGATCCGCGCTTCGCCCTGCGCTTTCTCGCCGATGCCCGCGGCCTCGCCCTGGTCGTACTCGGATCGGTCTTTCTGGCGGTCACCGGCGCCGAGGCGCTCTATGCCGACATGGGCCACTTCGGCCGCCGGCCGATCCGCTTCGCCTGGCTCGTCTTCGTCTTCCCGGCGCTCACCGTCCACTATCTCGGACAGGGCGCCTTCCTGCTCGCCAATCCCCAGGCGATCGACAATCCGCTGTTTCTGATGATGCCGGCCTGGGCGCTGGTGCCGATGGTGGTGCTCGCCACGCTCGCCACGGTGATCGCCTCCCAGGCGGTGATCTCCGGTGCCTATTCGCTGACCCGGCAGGCGATCCGCCTCGGCTTGTTGCCGCGCTTCGAGGTGCGCCACACCTCGGAGACCCAGCGCGGCCAGATCTACATGCCGCGGGTCAACCGCCTGCTGTTCTTCGGCGTGGTGCTGCTGGTGGTGACCTTCCGCACCTCCTCCGACCTCGCCTCGGCCTACGGCATCGCCGTCACCGGCTCGATGATCGCCACCTCGGCGCTCGCCTGGTTCATGCTGCGCCACGTCTGGCACTGGCCGTGGTGGGGGTCCACGGCCCTCGTCCTGCCGCTCGTCGCCATCGAGGGGGTCTTCCTCGTCGCCAATCTCACCAAGTTCGTCGACGGCGGTTGGCTGCCCATCGGTCTGGCGGCGACGATGATGGTGGTGATGTGGACCTGGTCGCGCGGCAGCGGCATCGTCATCGACCGGATCCGCCGAGAGAGCGTGCCTCTCGTCGACTTCGTCCGCATGATCGGCCGCAGTCACCCGTTCCGCCCCGAGGGCACGGCCGTCTTCCTCACCCTCGATCCCGAGACCGCCCCGACCGCCGCACTCCACAACCTGAAACACAATCAGGTGCTGCACCGTCACAATCTCGTCCTCAACGTCCGCACGTCACGGACGCCTTACGTCTCCGACGAGGAGCGGCTGCAGATCCGCCCGTTGAGCGACGACTTCACCCTGGTGCTGGTGACCTTCGGCTATGCCGAGACGCCGGACATCCCGCTCGCCCTGACGCTGCTGCGCAAGGAGGGGTTCAAGTACGACATCATGAAGACGACCTTCTTCGTCGGCCGCCGATCGTTCAAGACCTCGACGCGCTCCGAGATGCCGGGTTGGCAGGATCGTCTCTTCGTCCGCCTCGCCCGCGAGGCCTCCGACGCCACCGACTTCTACCGCATCCCCTCGGGCCGCGTGGTCGAGCTCGGGCAACAGATCCACGTGTGAGAGAGGCGGGGAGCCGGCGCGCGGGAACCGGACACGCTTTTCGCGACGGCGCTTCTTCGGAAAATGCCGGAGCCTCTGCGGAATCGGACGGACCGGCCGTCCGCTCTCGTGCGCGATGCTTCGAGACGAGCGGCTTTGCCGCTCTCCTCAGCATCAAGCGTTCGCTTTCAGTCGAGGAACCATGAGCGCTTCATGCTGAGGAGCCGCCGCAGGCGGCGTCTCGAAGCATCTCGCACCAGAGGGAGGCCGGGCTCCCTCCGGTCGAACGGAAACGCCGCCTGGGCGTGATCGCCCACGCTCCGACCCGCGTCGAGCGGGTCGATCGGCATCGCCGATCAGCGAGCCCGCGTCACGAGCAGTAGCGACGCTTCACCCGATACCAATCGCCGCCGCGCTTCAGGTAGCAGTTGCCCTTCCACCAGTAGTAACCGCCGCGCCGGCGTTCGGCTTCGTTGGCGATGAGCGCACCGGTGGTCGCACCGATGACCGCACCGACGGCGGCGCCGCCGGCCTTGCCGGTGGCCGCGCCACCGATGATGGCGCCCGCCGCGCCGCCGAGGAGGGCCCCACCGAGCACGTCCTGGGCCTGAGCCTGAGAGGTGGGAAGTGTGAAGGTGAGAGCCACGAGGGCGACTGCGGCGATGATCGTCTGCTTCATGGAATTCCCCCTCCGAGGGTTTCTACGAAGGCGATCGTAACCCGGACTCTCACGCGCCGGCAAACACGGTCCGAGACGCATCGTCGACCCTCCACCTCCTCGGCATCGATCGCGATGGTTCGGTAGCGGTCATTTCCAACGACAGCGCCGAGGCGCTCCCGTAATGTTGTTTCCGCCGATACACGACACGATCCCATGTGGAGTGGTAGCGGAAACCTCCGATCCGGCGGAAACGCTGCCTTCCGGCCAGATGCCGGCGGCCACCGCATGAGGATCCGGACGGGTTGGCGGCGAAGGGGGTTTGCTGTGCGAGTTGCCGTTCGACGGAGGCCGTATCGTCGACTTCGGCTTCTCGTCCGGAGGAGACTTGGGCAGTTTGGCGAGACTCCTCTCTAGATCAGCGATCTTGGTGTCGCGACTACGAATTGCCTCGACCTGATCCGTAATCGTCGAATCGCGACGGCGAATCGCTTCCCTTTGCATGTCGACTTCTTTGGATGTGTCGTCGAGAGCGCTCTGGATTTTGTCGATTGTTTGTTTATTGCTTTTCTCTAAGTTGTATATCTGCTTCTTGAGTTCATCGTTATTTGTCCTTATTTGCCGCGTTTCGTCCATCGACGCTTTATAGTCTTGGCTCATTTTGTCTATAGCAGGGATGTCGATTTGGCCGATATATCCGCCAAAGCAAAAGTACGTCGAGTGTCCCTTTTCAATGCAGTCTTTCCTATAAAATGATAGCGAGTAGAAAGAAGCTGTCAAGGAGCTGAAGACGGCAGTAATTATGACTGCCAACCCGCTCAGATGATTGAGCGTCGCGATAGTTTCTCGGAAATTTCCGAAAATGGAACGATGTTCAGATCTTTCGGAACCCGAAGAGTTGCTCCTCGGTGGAGTCGGTGCTGGTTGTCTCTGTTCCTTTTCCTCGGCCATGGAGAACCTCATGGGTACGATCGCTCCCGTCCTTCGCAGGAGCACTCCGAGTACGAGCGTATGAACAGCTTTTGATCATTTCAACGCATCTTATACAACCATAGATATATTGATTTCGATGGCCGCCCGGCGGTGCCCGTTCAGCCGGTGAGGTGTCCACGGCCGCGGAAGCGCCGATCGAAATGACGAAGACCCGCCGCGGTCGCCCGCGGCGGGGCTGCGATGTCGGGCGCGGCCCGGCCGGCTCGGCGGCGCTCACTGCGCCGCGGCGGCCGGGCCGTAGCCGAGCTTGGCCGAAAGGTCGGCGAGGAGTTTACCCGCCGCATCGGCGATGACGGTGCCCGGCGGGAAGATCGCCGAGGCGCCGGCGTCGATCAGCGCCTGGAAGTCCTGCGGCGGGATGACGCCGCCGACGACGATCATGATGTCGCCGCGGCCTTCCGCCTCCAGCGCCGCCTTCAGCGCCGGGACGAGGGTGAGATGGCCGGCGGCCAGCGAGGAGACGCCGACGATGTGGACGTCGTTCTCCACCGCCTGCCGCGCCGCCTCTTCCGGGGTGGCGAACAGCGGTCCGATGTCGACGTCGAAGCCGAGGTCGGCGAAGGCCGAGGCGATCACCTTCTGGCCGCGATCGTGGCCGTCCTGGCCCATCTTGGCGACGAGAATACGCGGCCGGCGGCCGTCGTGCGCCTCGAACTCGGAAACGAGCTTCTGAACCTTCTCGACCGCGTCGCTCATGCGGGAGACCTCGCGCTTGTAGACACCCTGGATCGAGCGGATCTCGGCCTTGTGGCGGCCGAACACCTTCTCGAGCGCGAAGGAGATCTCGCCGACGGTCGCCTTGGCCCGTGCCGCCTCGATGGCGAGGGCCAACAGATTCCCCGTGCCCTTCGCCGCCTCGGTCAGCGCCTCCAGCGCCGCCTGGCACTCGGCCTCGTTGCGCTCGGCCTTGAGGCGCTTCAGCTTGTCGATCTGCGCCGCGCGGACGGCCGAGTTATCGACCTTGAGCACGTCGATCGCCGCTTCCGACGCCGGCTTGAACTTGTTGACGCCGACGACCGTCTGCGAGCCAGAGTCGATGCGCGCCTGGGTCTTGGCGGCGGCCTCCTCGATACGCAGCTTCGGGATGCCGGCCTCGATCGCCTTGGCCATGCCGCCGAGTTCCTCGACCTCGGCGATGTGGGCGAGCGCCTTCTCGGCGAGCTCGGCGGTGAGCCGCTCGACATAGGCCGAGCCGCCCCACGGATCGATGGTGGCGCAGGTGCCGCTCTCCTGCTGCAGCAGGATCTGGGTGTTGCGGGCGATGCGGGCCGAGAAGTCGGTCGGCAGCGCCAGCGCCTCATCCAGCGCATTGGTGTGCAGCGACTGGGTGTGGCCCTGCGTCGCCGCCATCGCCTCGATCGCGGTGCGTACCACGTTGTTGAAGACGTCCTGAGCGGTCAGCGACCAGCCGGAAGTCTGCGAATGGGTGCGAAGCGACAGCGACTTGTCCGACTTCGGATGGAAGTTCTCCTCGACCAGCTTCGCCCAGATCAGACGGGCGGCACGCAGTTTGGCGACTTCCATGAAGAAGTTCATGCCGATCGCCCAGAAGAACGACAATCTGGGAGCAAAGGCGTCGACGTCGAGGCCCGCCGCCTTGCCGGCGCGGATGTACTCGATGCCGTCGGCGATCGTGTAGGCGAGCTCCAGGTCCGCCGTCGCTCCCGCCTCCTGCATGTGATAGCCGGAGATCGAGATCGAGTTGAACTTCGGCATGTGCTGCGAAGTGTAGGCGAAGATGTCGGCGATGATCCGCATCGAGGGCGACGGCGGATAGATGTAGGTGTTGCGGACCATGAACTCCTTGAGGATGTCGTTCTGGATGGTCCCCGCGAGCTTCGCCTGATCGACGCCCTGCTCCTCGGCCGCGACGATGTAGAGGGCGAGCACCGGCAGCACCGCGCCGTTCATGGTCATCGACACGCTCATCTGGTCGAGCGGGATGCCCGAGAACAGGGTGCGCATGTCGTAGATCGAGTCGATCGCCACACCGGCCATGCCGACGTCGCCGGTCACCCGCGGATGATCCGAGTCGTAGCCGCGGTGGGTGGCGAGGTCGAAGGCGACCGACAGGCCCTTCTGACCGGCCGCCAGATTGCGGCGATAGAAGGCGTTGGAATCCTCGGCGGTCGAGAAGCCGGCGTACTGGCGGATCGTCCAGGGCTGGTTGACGTACATCGTCGGATAGGGGCCGCGCAGGAACGGCGCCAGACCCGGCCAGGTCTCGAGGAAGTCGAGGCCTTCGAGATCCTTCGCCCCGTAGACCGGCTTCACGTCGATGCCTTCCGGCGTGGTCCACACCGATGCGTCCGCCGCGTCGGCCGGAACGGCGACGGTGGAGAAGGGAACGGCACCGAAATCAGGAATGCGGCTCATCGCGCCTGTCCTCGTTTCATCGTGGCGAACCGTCGCGGTCTTCTCGCGTCCGGGCTCGCCTTTCGAGAGTATCACGCCGGTCCGACCGAAGCCGAGACCGACGACCGACCATGGCGGGGCGACCGTTCCGCCCCGCGGCGAACTCAGGCGCCGAGCCTGTCGAGCGTCTCGGCCAGAGTGGCCACCACGTCGACGCCGACGTGGACGAAGCTCTCGACGCCCGCCGCCGTGTAGGCCGCCTTGGCGTCGGCATCGACAGGCTTGCCGGCGAGGAACAGCGGCGCCGCGCCGGCGCCCTTCAGCGCCACCGCCGCATCGACCGCCTGTTCGGCATAGACCGCATCGGACGAGCAGATCACCGCCGCCTTGGCGCCGGAAGCGCGGAACGCAGCGACCATGTCGTCGAGCGAGGCGAAGCCGTCGTTGGTCACCGCTTCGATGCCACCGGCTTCGAAGAAGTTCTTCGCCCAGGTGGCGCGCGCCGTGAAGGCGGCGATGCGACCGAGGTTGGCGAGGAAGATCTTCGGCCGGATGCCGGCCGCGTCGGCACGCTCGCGCAAGGTCTCGTAGGCCTCGCCGAGCGCATGGGCCGCGAAGGCGGTGACGTGTTCGACCGTCTCGGCGGTCCGCGCCTTCCGCGGCGCGCTCTCCATCACCGCCGGCGCGGTCTCGCCGACGTTGGGGAATTCCGAGACGCCGGTCACCGGCTCGCGCCGCTTGGCGATCGCCTCGAGTCGCTTCTTGGCGGTGGCCGTCACCTCGGCGTGGAACGAGCCGGACCGCAGCGCCGCGATCATGCCGCCCGCCGCTTCGATCTTCCGGAAGAGACCCCAGGCGAGTTCGGCGAGGGCGCGCGTCTCGGTGTCGACGAGACCGGAGCCGGCCGCCGGGTCGGCGACCCGGTGCAGGTTCGATTCCTCGATCAGGATCGACTGGGTGTTGCGCGCCACCCGTCGGGCGAAGGCGTCGGGCAGGCCGAGCGCCGCGGTGTAGGGCAGCACCGTCATCGAGGCCGGGCCGGCGAGGCCGGGGGCGAAGGTCGCGACGGTGGTGCGCAGCATGTTGGTGTTGGCATCGCGCCGGGCCATCATCCGCCGCGCCGTCTCGGCATGGATGCGCGGCGCCTTCGCGCCGAGCCCACAGGCCTCCTGCACCCGCGCCCAAAGGAGCGTCAGCGCACGCAGCTTGGCGATGGGGCGGAACTGGTTCTGGTCGGCGACCGCGGTGAAGCCGATGCGTGAGACCGCGTCCGCGAGGTCGAGCCCTGCGGCTTCGAGGGCGCGCAGGTACGTCGTGGCAGTGGCGATCGACGCCGCGAGTTCCTGGGCCTCCGAGGCACCGGCGGCGTGCCAGGCACGGCCGTCGGCCTCGAGCACCGTGCCGGCGAAGGTCTTCGCCGTTTCGGCGGCGGCGGCGATCGCTTCCTCGGCCCGCGCCGCGAGCTTGCCGGTGGCGGCGAGCTCACCGATCGGGTCCTGGATCAGCGCCAGATCGACGCTCTTGCCCTGCTTGGCCGCGAGACCGGCGATCAGCCCGGCGATCTCGGCGGTGCGGCGGCCGCCGTCGATGCGGATCGGGATCAGGTCGAGATGGACACCGGCGAGAAGGTTGGTGACGCAGCCCTCGCAGGAGATGGTGAGGCCCCAGCCGGCGGCGTTGGGGCTCTCCGCCCCGACGAGATCGAGGCCGGACGCGCCGCCTTCGAGATCCTCGAGGATCTGGACGTTGGCGGTCTTGTTCCCCGGAATGTCGATCCGTGCCATCACCGCCCACGGCGCACCCGCCGGGCGGGCGCCGAGCGCCGTCGGCGCATCCGAGCCGGTGTAGATCGGCTCGATGACGATGCCGTCGAGCGTCGTGGTCTTCAGCCGATCGAACGGAACCGTCTTCAAGGCCTTGGTGGCCGCACCGACCCAGTCCTCGCGTCCGCGAGGCGCGAAGGACTGCGTGAAACGCTTCGCTTCGGAACTCACCGTTCAACTCCCATCGATCTGTCGCGACCCGGACCGCGGTCGAAATCCGCCGTGACGGCTGCGTTCTTCGGGCCGCCGAGGCCCTTCTCTTACGCCGGATCCTGCGAAGAGGACACGAGCTTTTGATCGTACGACGTCGGTCGCAAACCGTTTCGTGTCGATCCGGCCTGACCAGACGGGCCGTATCATGCTATCGTCGTACGTAGTCGAGCGTATGGAGGAGGAGATCTCGGCATCGTGAGGCAAGGGGCGTTCGGTGATCACCGATGCGCGAAGCGATCTTTCGAGAAAGTGGTGACGGTTCCGCAGGTAAGGTTCCCGTGACGCGCGCATTTTCCAAAACGCGTCACGAGTCGTGACGTCGTGGCGTGATTGCCGTGACGGAAAGCACCGTAAGATTCGACAATTGATCGAAATTTCACTTCGCCCACATTGGGATTTCAATTTCGAAAGCGAGTCTGACCCGATGGATGTGAGTGTCGAAACCGGGATTTTTTCCGATGCACTCCACCTTGCGAAGGCGGGGGAGGGTGAACATGTCCTCGACCGCCTCGAACGCGGGCTGCGGCGGCTCGGCGCGACTCATGTTCTTCTGACCGGACTGCCGTTGCCCCGCCGGCCGGTCTCCAAGCTGATTCTCCGGATCGTGTGGCCCGACGTCCGTACCGGCGGCCATGTCATCGACGTCGGTGCGAGCGATCAACTGCTCGCCTGTTGCCTCGCGAGCCGCCGGCCCTTCGCGGTACGCGGCGGACGCGTCGACGCGGATCATGTGATCGGCGCACGCGGGGTCCGACATCACGACGCCGCGCACTTCGCCGACGACGAGATCGCCTCCGAATTGCTGGCGTCGGCCGGCGGTGCGGATGTCGAACTGATCGCCATCCCGATCCACGACCTGCGCCCCTATCAGGGCTGCGTGCTGATCGCCGGCGACGAATTGCCGTCGGGCGCGCCGGTCCTCGCCGGCCTGCACCATTTCTGCGTCACCGCCTTCCGCCTGCTCATCGAGGCCGGTCGCCTCGACGTCTCACGCCCGGGCGACCTCTCGGAGCGCGAGCGCCACGTCCTGCAGCTGACGTCGATCGGCAAGACCGCGGCGGAGATCGCCGATCTCCTGACGATCTCTCAGCGCACCGTCCACGCCCACCTTCAGAACGCGTCGGACAAGATGAACGCCTCGAACAAGACCCACACCGTGGTCGAGGCTCTGCGCTACGGCCAGATCGCACTCTGACGCCGTCTCCCGCGAGGGCCGCCGCGACGCTCGCGGCGCGGTCATCGGACGCTCTGCGCGTGCCCTATGCCCCCCGACGCCGCCTCGCGCCGACTGCTCCCGCGCTCATCCGATCACGCAGGGTCACCCGATCGCGCCGGGCCATCCGATCGCTCACGCCTCGTCGCGGTCACGCCGACGAACCACCCGTCGCCCGCGCCGATCCGCTGTCGTCGCGCAGAACGAAAAACCCGTGTGTTCCGACCGATGTCGACCGGAACACACGGGTTCGTGGAGGCTTCACGAGACGTCGGAGGCGACGACTCAGTAGGTCATGACCGCCGGCAGGACCTTGGCCTGCTCGACCCAGTCGGTGACCGACTTCAGCGTCGGCAGCGCCCGCACCAGCTTCTTCTCGGCGTTGACCTCGGTCATCTTGGCGAGAAGGTTCTCCGGCTTGCGGTGCTTGAGTTCCTTGACCGTGTCGACGCCGGAGGCCTCGAGCAGATCCGAATACTCCTCGCCGACGCCCTTGATGCGCATCAGGTCGGCCTTGTTGGCCCACTCGAGGATCTTCTTCTCGTCGACGCCGGAAGCCTCGGCCAGCGCCTTGCGGCCCTTCGGATCCTTGGCGGCTTCGAGGAGCGCTTCGACCGTCTTGACGCCGGCGGCGGTGAGTTTCTCGGCGTAGACCGGGCCGATACCCTCGATCGTGGCGATGTTGGTCATTCCATTTCCTCCGATGACCGCACCGACGACGAGCCGCGGGCGGCGAAACGATTATTCGAAGAAGAGTTGACCGCGAAATCGGCGATTCTTCAATACCCGGGGCCGAGCTGCCGCAGGGTTCGCCGTGCCGATTCGCGTCGTCGAAGGGATCAGCCCAGGAACTTGCCGATGCCGGGGATCTCGGCGACGAGCTTGTCGACGACTTCGTCGCCGGCGCTGCCGCGCAGTTCACCCAGGAGCCCACCGGCCAGCGACTGCACCTGCGAGAAATCGAGGCCGTCCTTCTGCAGGTTGCCGAGCAGCGCCAGCGCGCCGCCGAGACCGCTGCCCTGCGAACCGCCCATCAGGCTGCCGAGCGCGCCGGCGATGCCGCCGCCGCCCATCAGGCCGCCGAACGCGCCCATCAGGCCGCCACCACCCCCGGTCTGCTCCTGGGAGAAGGCGGCACCCTGCGCCGCGACGTCGTCGAAGCCGGGCAGAAACTGCTTCAGCGTGTCGACGTGTTCGGACGGTGCGTTGGTGGCGATGTAGTCGACGATCATCGACGTCGCCTTGTGGGCGAGGTCGGGGTCGATGCCGACCTGGATGGCGATCCGCTCGATCATTTCCTGCATGGGACGTCCCTCGTGATGTGGTCGAGGCGGCATCGCCGACCTCGCGCATACGCGGCCCCGGTCGTTATCGACTTCTCGCGGGCCGTGTACGCCGTCTGTCTCGACCGCTTCCGCCTCGTCTCTCCTCCGGGCTCGCGAGCCCGAAGCGGGAGATCCGGCACGCGTCCGGTCCATCCTCCGGGCGCCGCGGTTCGCGCCATGTGACACCACCGCCGGGCGAAGTTCAAGCCGCCTCGTCGGTCGAGACGAGGCGGTGCGGTCGCCGTCCGCGCCGCCCCGCCGGTTGTTCCCAAGCCCGGCGCGACGGCCTATATGGGAAGACCGACAGGGAGGTGAGCATGCGCATCGACGGTGGCGTCTATCTGGGCAGGAGCATCGAGGACGAGTGGCTGGAGCTGAAGCTCGCCAACCGTCACGGCCTGATCACCGGCGCCACCGGCACGGGCAAGACCGTCTCCCTCCAGGTTCTCGCCGAAGGTTTCGCCGAAGCCGGCGTTCCGGTCTTCGCCGCCGACATCAAGGGCGACCTCTCAGGCATCGGCGCCATGGGCCAGGAGAAGGACTGGGTCGTCAAGCGCGCCCAGGAGATCGGCTTCACCGAATGGGAGCCGAAGAAGTTCTCGACGGTCTATTGGGACCTCTTCGGCGAACAGGGTCATCCGATCCGCACCACCATCTCCGAGATGGGGCCGCTGCTGCTCGCCCGGCTGATGAACCTCAACGACACCCAGGAGGGCGTCCTCAACATCGTCTTCAAGCTCGCCGACCAGGAAGGCCTGCTGCTCCTCGACCTGAAGGATCTGCGCGCCGTCCTCGCCCATGTCGCCGAGCGCGCCGACGAGCTGACGATCGAATACGGCAACGTCTCCAAGGCGACGGTCGGCACCATCCAGCGCCAGCTCCTGGTGCTCGAACAGCAGGGCGCGGAGAAGTTCTTCGGCGAACCGGCGCTCGCCATCACCGACCTGATGACCACCGACGCCAAGGGGCGCGGCACCGTCAACATCCTCGCCGCCGACAAGCTGATGGCGAACCCGCGCCTCTACGCGACCTTCCTGCTGTGGCTCCTCTCCGAGCTGTTCGAGGAGCTGCCCGAGGTCGGCGACCTGCCGAAGCCCAAGCTCGTCTTCTTCTTCGACGAGGCGCATCTGCTCTTCGACGAGGCGCCGGCGGTGCTGATCGACAAGGTCGAGCAGGTCGTCCGCCTCATCCGCTCCAAGGGCGTCGGCGTCTATTTCGTCACCCAGAACCCGCTCGACGTGCCGGACAAGGTTTCCGCCCAGCTCGGCAACCGCGTCCAGCACGCGCTGCGCGCCTTCACGCCGCGCGAGCAGAAGGCGGTGCGCGCCGCCGCCGAAACCTTCCGTCCCAACCCGAAGTTCAAGACCGAAACCGCCATCACCGAACTCGCCGTCGGCGAGGCGCTGGTCTCGATGCTCCACGCCAAGGGCGTGCCCTCGATCGTCCAGCGCACCTTCGTGCGCCCGCCCGAGGCTCGCGTCGGTCCGATCACGCCGGCCGAGCGCGCCACCCTGGTCAACACCTCGCCGCTCGCCGGCCGCTACGACGAGACCATCGATCGCATCTCGGCCTACGAGAAGCTGCGCGGCAAGGTCGCCGGCTCGGCCGGCGGCGGCGCGGTGCCCCGAGAGGCGCAGCCCTCCTCCGGTGGCGGCTTCTTCGACAGCATCCTCGAGACGGTCGGTTCGATCGCCAACATGAAGACCGGCGGTCCGCGCTCGCGCACCCTCGGCGAGACCATCGTCACCTCGGCGACCCGTTCGGCGGCCACCGCCGCCGGCCGTCAGATCTCCAGCGCCATCGTCCGCGGCGTGCTCGGATCGCTGTTCAAGCGCTGAGCCGTCGCTTCATCGGAGTTGCCCCATGTCTCTCGACGGCGCCCTCGCGCGCATCGACGCCGGTCTCGACGCGAGTCTCGCTCGCCTCTTCGATCTGATCCGGCTGAAGTCGATCTCGGCCGATCCCGCCTATCGCGACGAGGTCCGTCGCGCCGGCGAATGGTGCACCCGCGAACTCGCCTCGCTCGGCTTCGAGGCGACGTTGCGCGACACCCCCGGCCACCCGATCGTCGTCGCCCATTGGACCGGCGACGTGGCGAACCCCGATCGCCACGTCCTCTTCTACGGCCACTACGACGTCCAGCCGGTCGATCCGCTGAACCTGTGGAACGCCGATCCCTTCGCCCCCAAGATCGAGGACCGCGACGGCGTCACCGTCATCACCGGTCGCGGTTCGGCCGACGACAAGGGCCAACTGCTGATCTTCGTCGAGGCCTGCCGGGCGTTGATCGCCGAAGAGGGCCGCCTGCCGGTGAAGGTGACGGTGCTGCTCGAGGGCGAGGAGGAATCCGGTTCGCCGTCGCTGGAGCCGTTCCTCGAGGCCAACGCCGCCGAGCTCTCCCACGATCTGGCGCTGATCTGCGACACCAACATGTGGGACCGCGGCCGCCCGGCGATCACCGCGTCCCTGCGTGGTCTCGTCGGTGAGGCGGTGACCATCCGTTGCGCCGATCGCGATCTCCATTCCGGCCTCTTCGGCGGCCCTGCCTGGAACCCGATCCGGGTGCTGACGAAGATCCTGGCGAGCCTCCACGACGACACCGGCCGGGTGACGCTGCCCGGCTTCTACGACGGCGTGCCGGAAGTGCCGGACGAGGTCCGCGCCTCCTGGGAGACGCTCGGCACCTCGACCGAGAGCTTCCTCTCCCCCGTCGGCCTGAAGAGCCTCGCCGGTGAGGCGGGCCTCTCGGTGCTCGAACAGGTGTGGGCGCGCCCGACCTGCGAGTTCAACGGCGTCGTCGGCGGCTACACCGGCGACGGCTTCAAGACCGTGCTGCCGGCCAAAGCGTCCGCAAAAGTCTCCTTCCGTCTCGTCGGCCACCAGGACCCGGCGAAGATCCGCGCCGCCTTCCGCGAGCGGGTGCGCGCGATGCTGCCGCCCGACGCGGAGGTCGAATTCCATCCGCACGGCGGCAGCCCCGGCTTCGCCATGCCCTACGACAGCCCGTGGCTGAAGGCCGGCCTCTCGGCGCTGAGCGAGGAATGGGCGACCCCGGCGGTGGTGATCGGCGGCGGCGGTTCGATCCCCGTCGGCGAGGCCTTCCAGCGCATCCTGTCGATGCCGTCGCTCTTCGTCGGCTTCGGCCTCGACGACGACCGCATCCACTCGCCCAACGAGAAGTACGACCTCGAGAGCTTCCACAAGGGCCTGCGCTCCTGGGCGCGGATCCTGACGAAGCTCGGGGAGTGACGTCGCGACGGCGCGACGGCGAGCCCGACTTCATCGCCCCGATTTCCGCGGTCGTCCGGTTCGCCTTCATCCTGAGGTGCCCGGCGTAGCCGGGCCTCGAAGGGCGAAGGCGACGACGGGCGGTGCCACTCGGTCCTTCGTGGTTCGAGGCCCGACGATGTCGGGCACCTCACCATGAAGGACCTCCGCATCGCGGCGGTTCGGAGATTGCTTCGCGGCCTCACGGAAAGGCCCGGGCACTCGACCGCAGCGTTCCTCGCTCACATCGGCAGGCCCGAGAGCCGCGCCACCAGTTCGGCGGTGTTGCGCGCCTCGAACTTGGCCATCAGCCGCGCCCGGTGTGCCTCCACCGTGCGCGGGCTGAGGGTGAGTGCGGCGGCGATCTCCTTCGAGGTGCGCCCGCCGAGAAGCAGCATGGCGATCTCGCGTTCGCGAGGGCTGAGCGCCACCACCGGCCGCTTCTCGGAGAGATCGGCGAAACTCCACACGGCCTCGGCGAACGGATCGTCGAGATTGGGCGAGCGCCCACGCACCCGGCACCAGAACAGCGTCCCGTCGCGCCGCTTCATGATGCGCTCGTCGTCGTAAGCCCCGCTGCGTCGCATCCGGGCGAGACCGATCTCGCCGATGCGCTGGAACTCGTCCGGCGAAGGATAGAGCATCACCAGCGACCGCCCCTCGAGCCGCTCGCGCGGCCAGTCGAACATCTCGCAGAAGCGCAGGTTGCAGCGCGCGATCGTCCGCCGGCGCGAAACGACGAGCCCGAGCGGGGCGTGTTCGAAGCCGAAATCCCTCTCCACCGTCATGCCGCGCCTCCGGCTCCCTCGGGCGCCTCGCGCCCAGGGTAGTTCTACGATGTCCCGCCCGTCGCGCGCACTCTAATCTCGGCTGCACAACGAGAACGACGCCGGAGGTCGACACCGCCCGGACGTCGCGATGCCCCGGGAGGATCTCCACATGAACCCCGCCGAATGGCTGGCGCGCACCGCCCGGCTCGTCCCCGATCGACCGGCGCTCTTCGAAGGAGACCGCTGCGTCGCCGACTATCGCGCCTTCGCCGCCCGCGCCGCCGGTATCGCCGGCGCGCTTCGCGCTCGCGGCGTGACGCCCGGTGATCGCGTCGCCGTCTTCATGACCAATCGCGTCGAGTATCTCGAGATCCTCTACGGGATCTGGTGGGCCGGCGCGAGCGCCGTGCCGATCAACGCCAAGCTCCATCCGCGCGAAGCGGCGTGGATCGTCGAGAACGCGCTCGCCGAGATCGTCTTCGTCTCCGACGACGTCGGCGCCGATCTCTTGCCCCTGCTGCGGACCTGCGCCAGCTGCGCCGTCTCGGTCGACGGACGCGATTTCGCCGCGCTCTTCGAGGCCGCCCCGTTCGGTGTGCCGGCGTCGCTCGACGCCGATGCCATGCTCTGGCTGTTCTACACCTCCGGCACCACCGGCCGGCCGAAGGGCGTGATGATCACGGCGCAGGCGATCGAGACCATGACGCTCGCCTATTTCGCCGACGTCGATGAGGTGAAGGCGGGCGACGCCATCCTCTACGCCGCGCCGATGTCGCACGGCGCCGGTCTCTACAACTTCATGCACGTCCTGCGCGGCGCCCGCCACGTCGTGCCCGAGAGCGGCGGTTTCGATCCCGACGACGCACCCGTCCTCGGGGGGGGCGCCCGCGCCCGCCTTCCCTCGGGCCAGGGTCGCCCGCCTCGACCGCGACACCGCGGCGGGCGGACGGGCCGTCGAGTCGGTGCTCGACCGCGTCCGGCGCCGCGAGATCGACGTGCGTGAGGTCGCAGCCGTTGTCGACGATCGTGATCG
>CALMYM010000310.1 GCA_937873675.1 uncultured Alphaproteobacteria bacterium
ACAGCACATGCGACGCGGCATCCGAACGGACGTCCGAGGCCACGGCCGTCTCGACACCGAACAGCACATGCGACGCGGCATCCGAACGGACGTCCGAGGCCACGGCCGTCTCGACACCGAACAGCACATGCGACGCGGCATCCGAACGGACGTCCGAGGCCACGGCCGTCTCGACGCCGAACAGCACATGCGACGCGGCATCCGAACGGACGTCCGAGGCCACGGCGGTCTCGACGCCGAACAGAACGTGCGACGCGGCATCCGAACGGACGTCCGAGGCCACGGCCGTGTCGACGCCGAACAGAACGTGCGACGCGGCGTCCGAGCGGACGTCGGCGGCCGTGGCCGTGTCGACACCGAACAGGACGTGCGAGGCAGCGTCCGAGCGAGCGCTGCCCGCCATCGCGAGCTCGACACCCTTGGCGCCACCGACGGCGCCGAGATCGACTCCTTCCACGACCTCCACCGAGAGCGCATCGAGGTTCACCATGAACACTCGATCGTCACCGGTCACTTTCAACATGATCAACTTCGCCATGGGCAATCTCCCTTCGTCCTTCGTCCTTCGGCCGATGTCAGCCGAATCCGGCCGTCCGCAGGCCGAGCTCGTAGTGCTCGAGATCCTCACGGCGGCGCAGCGGAACCATTCCCATCCGCGAAGCAACCGTGAAGTCGGGCAATATATCTTGCAGCTTTTGCGCGTACCGTCGAGACTCTTCACCCTGTCCAAGCATCGCGTGGCACGCGGCTCGGAGCTGGTAGGTGGGCTCCTGTGAGGACAGACGCGACAACGTGGCGAGCGCGTCCTCGTAACGTCCGGCGAGATATTGGCCGCTGGCGCTGATCCACAACACGTGGTCGCTCGGGACGAGTTGGCGCTCGAGGATGCCGGTGACCCTCCCCAGCCCCTCGGCGGTCAGGCCGGCACTGATCAAGGCGTCCGAGTAATCCGCGATCAGTTCCTCGTCGTAGGGCGTATACCGCTCGGCGCGCTGCAACGCCTCGAGGCCGAACTCGTGCCGCTTCTTGTAGATGCTGCAGATGCCGAGCTGATGCAGCCCGTGTGCGGCCTCGGGGCCGGCGGTGATGGCCTGCCGGGCGAAGTCGATGGCGAGGTCGAGTTCCTTGTCGTCGGCGCGGGCGAGGCGCAGCCACTCCAGGCGATAGGCCTTGGAGACGGCGGCGAGGGTCGGCGCATGTTCGGGGTCGACGGCGAGCGCGGCCCGGAAGATCTGGCGGGCGCGCCGGATCGACGGAAGGTCGATCGAGCGCAGCAGCCGATTGCCCTGGAGGGTCAGCCGATAGGCGGTGGTCCGCTCCGGTCCCTCGGCGAGGGCGCGCAGCTCGGCATGCTCGATCTGGTGGACACAGGCGACCACGATTTCGCGCGTGGCGCGCGCCAGCGGCTCACCGAAGTCGAACCGGTGGATCCACAGGATCTCACCGCTGGCCGAACAGAGCAGGCTGACGGTCAACTGGCGATGATCTTCGCGGCCGACGACGCGGCAGTCGAGAACATAGTCGCAGGGCTCGCGGCGGGTCCGGTCGATCAGGTGGATCGGTCGCGGCCTCAGGTCGCCGGGACGGGTCACGACGAAGGCGCGGGTGCGCCACAGCTGGATCGCGGCGTCGTCGAACAGGGCTTCGGCCCACTGGCCCTCCACCCCGGTGAGCGCGGCGAGGCCGGCGAAATTGAGCGACAGGCGCGGCAGGCGCATCGACCGAGCGAAATTCGGCATCGCCGGCGCGATCTCCAGCGACGCCTCTTCCGCGCCGCCGTCCTTCTCCTCCACCGACCGCGATCGCGGACGAGCGCGCGCCGAGATCTCCGTCGCCAGGTTGGTGGTCGTCGACGACGGACGACCTCCGGTCTCGCGCAGCAGATCGAGCAGACGACGATGGATGCGCAGGGCGCTGTCGAATTCGCCGCGGGCGGCGTGGATCCGCATCGCCGCGCGATGGCCCGCCTCCTGATACTGATCGGCCTCGACGAGGCGGCGAGCGACGAACAGGACCTCCTCGGGATCGAGCACACCGATGGAGGCCTCGACGTTGGCGGAGACCACGGCGACGAACTGCTGGCGCAACATCGCGCGTCGCGACCACAGCCAACGAGTATATTCTTCGCCGCCCTCGTCGAGACCGAAGAGGAGGTCGCCGCAATAGGCCTTGCACAGGTCGAAGAGACGCTGGTCGGTGGTATCGGCGCGCGCGCCGAGGACCAGAGAGGCGTCCACCACGGCGGCGTCGGGATCGATCGAGACGTTGTCGGTCTCGATGCGGAAGAGCTCGAAACCTTCGTCGGCCTGGAGATCCTTCACGCGCGCCAGGAGCTGCCTGAGATTGCCGGCCCGGCGCGCCGGATCGGCGTCGCCCCACAAGAGACGCGCTGCGCGTTCACGCGGCAGCGGTCCCTTGGGTGGGTCGATCGCGAGAAAAGCGGCCAGAACGAATGCCTTACGGGGGAGCCGAATGGTTCTCCCGTTCTCGTCGGTCAAGTTGGGCCGCCCCGTCAGGGACAGTCGTAGAGCCAACGATGCCTCCTCGAACCATTGTCGTCGTGCGCGGAGCAAGCCTCCGTACGCGCCGAGATTGGTGTGCGTGCGTCACAGCCTATCCGAAGGTGCCGATTGGGCAATCGCGCAGCGCAACGACGACAAGTCGCTTGTGACGCATCTCTGTGACGCCAAACAGCCCGCCGGGAACGACGAAGCGTCCCCTTTCGCCTGTCTTTTCAGAGATCTGGTCGATCCGGCCGACGGCTCCGAGATTCCGCCCCACCCGCAGGCCGCAGCAGTGACGAAAATCACTACCGGAGGATACCTCACAGCAACTCAGGGCGTCCGAATCTGTGACGGGGCTCCACCTAGGCTCGATTTCGATCGAAGGTTCGGGGGAACGCTCATGACGCATGTGACGACGGCAGCGGCGACCGCAGGAGCGGGCCGCGTTCTGACGACGGAGCAGATCGAACGTTGGCACGCGTTACGGATGATGATCGGGTTCTGTCGCGAGGAGGCCAAGGCGTTGGGCGCAGACTTCCTCGTCTATTGCATGGATCTGGGAACCGTGGCGGCCGACGACCACATGCGGACGCTGGAAGGGCGCAAGTCCTCGACCTCGTGAGCATCGCATCGGGTCCGACCGGATGTGGTCCGGTCGGGAGAAGTGGCGGTTCGAATGGAGGTCCGGGGGGCGAATTCGTAGCTGGCATTTCAGTCTCTCCCCGAAATTTCAGGGAGACGGGGAAGTCGTTTCTCCGTTCGGCGGCATTTTCGGGAACTTTCCACGAACAGCCCCGCCTCCGTCGATCCGCATCGACGTCCGCGCGTGCCGTTCGATCGCCTCGGCTGCGCCCTCGCCGCCACGGCGGTCCCCTCCGCGGCTCGAACGACACGCCGCGACGATGACGCGCGGTTTCGCCCTCAGGAGCCCGCTGCGGGCGGATCGACGTTTTCGCGATCGACCGGCAGGTGATTGCGGCGGCGGATCTCGCGGACGAGAGCCGCATGGTCGAGCGCCCCGTCGCCGTGGGCGACGAGATCGGCGTAGAGACCGTCGACCAGGGTGATCACCGGCAGATCGAGGTCGAAGCCGCGGGCCTGGGCGAGGGCGGTCGAGGTGTCCTTGAGCTGGACCGTCGACATGGCGCCGGGCTTCCAGTCGTTGGTCACCATGCGCTCGCCGTGTTGGCGCAGAATGGTGGAATCGGCGAAACCGCCGAGGAGCGCCTCGCGCACCTTGGCCGGATCGGCGCCGCCGCGTTCGGCGAGCACCAGTCCCTCGGCCACCGCGGCGATGGTCGAGCCGACCAGCATCTGATTGACGAGTTTCGCCAGTTCGCCGGTGCCGGCCGGCCCGATCAGCGTGGCGCGGCCGAAGACGGCGAAGATCGGACGGACCGCCTCGAAGACCTCGGGGCGGCCGCCGGCCATCACCGTCAGCGTGCCGGCCGCCGCGCCGCGCTCGCCGCCGGAGACCGGCGCGTCGAGGAAGGCGAGACCGCGGGCCTCCGCCTCGCGCGCCAGATGTTCGGCGGTGGCGACGGGGATCGAGCTCATGACGACGACGCGGGCCCCGGGTGCCATCGCGTCGAGGACGCCGCCGGCGAGGAGCACCTCCTCGCAATCCGGCCCGGAGCCGAGCATCACCACCACGGTGGCCGCGCCTCTCGCCGCGTCGGCGGCGGTGTCGGCGATCGAAACGCCGAATTCGACGAGACGCTCGGCCTTCGATCGCGTCCTGTTCCAGGCGACGACGCGATGTCCGGCCTCGGCGAGCCGGCGGGCCATGTGGAACCCCATGATGCCGATGCCGAGAAAGCCGATCGTCTCGCCGGTGGTCATCGCCCGTTCTCCTCCCTGTTCGACGGCGGCCACTCTGCCACGGGCGAGGCGCACCCGTCATCGCGGCGATCGGACCCGGGGGCGGCTTCGCGCCCCCTCTCTTCCGTTCGCAGCCTGCGGCGGCGGGGGCGGTTTCGCGCCCCCACTTTTCCGTTCGCGGCCTGTGGCCGCGGGGGCGGTTTCGCGCCCCCCAC
>CALMYM010000311.1 GCA_937873675.1 uncultured Alphaproteobacteria bacterium
CAGCGACGCCAAGCTCGGCATCGTGAAGGCCGACGTGGGCCTCAAGGACGGCCGCATCGTCGGCATCGGCAAGGCGGGTAATCCGGACGTCCAGCCGGGCGTCACCATCGTCGTCGGGCCGGGGACGGAAGCGATCGCCGGCGAGGGCAAGATCCTCACCGCCGGCGGTCTCGACACCCACATCCACTTCATCGCCCCGCAGCAGATCGACGAGGCGCTGATGTCGGGCGTCACCACCATGCTCGGCGGCGGCACGGGGCCGGCGACCGGCACGGCGGCGACCACCTGCACGCCGGGGCCGTGGCATCTCGCCCGCATGCTCCAGGCGGCCGACGCCTTCCCGATGAACCTCGCCTTCACCGGCAAGGGCAACGCCTCGCTTCCCGAGGCGCTGGTCGAGCAGGTCGTGGCGGGGGCCTGCGGCCTGAAGCTGCACGAGGACTGGGGGACGACGCCGGCGGCGATCCGCAATTGCCTGAGCGTCGCCGAGAAGTACGACGTCCAGGTCGCGATCCATACCGATACGCTGAACGAATCCGGCTTCGTCGAGGACACGATCGCCGCCTTCGAGGGGCGCACCATCCACGCCTATCACACCGAGGGTGCCGGCGGCGGCCACGCGCCGGACATCATCCGGGTGGCGGGGCTGCCCAACGTCATCCCGTCGTCGACCAATCCGACGCGGCCCTACACCCGCAACACCCTCGACGAACATCTCGACATGCTGATGGTCTGCCATCACCTCGACGGGTCGATCCCCGAGGACGTCGCCTTCGCCGAGAGCCGGATCCGGCGCGAGACCATCGCGGCGGAGGACATCCTGCACGACATCGGCGCGTTCTCGATCATCTCCTCGGACAGTCAGGCGATGGGCCGGGTCGGCGAGGTGATCATCCGCACCTTCCAGACCGCCCACAAGATGAAGGTCCAGCGCGGCCGGCTCGCCGGCGAAGCGGGCGACAACGACAATCTGCGCGTCCGCCGCTACATCGCCAAGGTGACGATCAACCCGGCGATCGCCCACGGGCTCTCGGGTCATGTCGGTTCGGTCGAGGTCGGCAAGTTCGCCGATCTCGTCCTGTGGACACCGGCCTTCTTCGGGGTGAAGCCGGATCTGGTGTTGAAGCTCGGCACCATCGCCGCGGCGCCGATGGGCGACCCCAACGCTTCGATCCCGACGCCGCAGCCGGTGCACTATCGGCCGATGTTCGGGGCCTTCGGCGGGGCGCTGACGGCCTCGCGGCTGACCTTCGTGTCGAAGGCGGCGGCGGAAGCCGGGATCGCCGAGAAGCTCGGCCTGACCTCGCACGTGGTGGCGGTGGAGAACTGCCGCTCGATCGGCAAGAAGGACATGGTGCTGAACGACGCCATGCCGGTGATCGAGGTCGACCCCGAGACCTACGAGGTGCGCGCCGACGGCGAGCTCTTGACCTGCGAACCCGCCGAGGTGCTGCCGATGGCGCAACGGTATTTCCTGTTCTGAGGGGGGCGGCTCAGACGTCGGTGCGTGATGCTTCGAGACGGCGTCCTCCGGACGCCTCCTCAGTATGAGGGGCTTGTCTTCTTGGGAGTTCTCCAGCGCCTCATCCTGAGGAGGGCCGAAGGCCCGTCTCGAAGGATCGCGCACTGACATGGAACCGCGCCTCTTCGAAATCTCGCGAAGCTCCCAAAGGGTGGCGAGCATTCGCAGCGCTCAGCGTCGGAGCGACGAGACGCAGGCTCGATCGGCAGGCCCGTGCCGACCGATCGGCCTTGCCACTGCCGACATTCGGGACAAATGTCCCTCTCTCTTCGAGATCGCGGCCATCGCGGTCTCCGTCCCTTCGAGGTTTCCGCATGATCCGCGCCACCACCGTTCTTGCCGCCGGTTCGTTCCGGCCCGATCTCGCCCGCGACACCGTGGTGCTCGACTTCGACGAGCGGCGGCGGCGGCGGGGCGTGGTGATGGGGGAGAAGGGCATCGAGTTCCTGGTCGATCTCGCCGAGACGCCGGCGCTCGGACACGGCGACGCCTTCGAACTCGAGGACGGACGGCTGGTGGCGATCGCGGCGCGGCCGGAGAAACTGGTCGAGTTCCGCGTCGCCGACACTTTCGCGCTCACCCGGCTCGCCTGGCATCTCGGCAATCGCCACACGCCGACGCAGATCCTGCCGGGCGCGCTTCGCATCCGCGACGACTACGTGCTGGTCGAGATGGTCAAGAAGATGGGCGGGGCCGAGGTCGGCTTCGTCGAGGCGCCGTTCGATCCGGAGGGCGGGGCCTACGGTCACGGCGCGACGATGGGCCACGATCACGGGCACGGCCACGGGCATTCCCATGCGCAGAGTGGCGAGGCCGATCCGGCGATGGCGGCGGCGCTGGAGCGTCGCGCCAAGCGGCGGGCGGCGCGCACGCCGCACGTGCACGGGCCCGACTGCGGGCCGGACTGCGGACACGATCACTCGCACGACCATGGGCATGGGCACGACCACGACCACGATCATGGGCATGGACATGACCACGGGCACGTCCATGGACCGGGCTGCGGGCACGATCATGATCATGGTCACGGCCATGACCACGATCACGGGCATGATCACGGCCACCGGCATCGCTGAGAGGTGAGGGTGCGTTCGTTCCCCGCCACGACCGGCGACGCCGCGACGTCCGGCCCCCCCTCCCTGTCCCTCCCCCTCGAGGGGGGAGGGGACGCAGGCGGCGCGGGCTTTCGGAAGCCGGGGCGGGACATGCCGGGCGAGGTGCCGGCGGTCGAATCGCGAGGGAGGTGTTCGAGCGACGTGATCCAGAGCGGGATCGACCGCCATTCGACGGTTCGGACCGGTGTAGACCGCCACGCGCGATGGACGCGGTCGTCTCACTCGTCTGCCGAACGTCACTGGACGCACGTCGTTCGGCGAGGCGGTGGTTTCGTCGTTCCCTCCCCCCTCGAGGGGGAGGGACAGGGAGGGGGGGCTCGGCGTCGCCGGAGGGGTATCGGTCGAACTCGTCCACCATCGCCGACCGAGTGTCGTCCATGACCGACGCCACGTCCGATCTCCTCACGCTTCAGGTCTGGCTCTCCCCGGCCTTCCCGGTCGGCGGCTTCACCTACAGCCACGGGCTCGAATGGGCGATCGAAGCGGGCGACGTGACGTCGGCCACGAGCCTCGAGGCGTGGCTCGGCGATGTCCTCGTCCACGGCGCGGGGCGGTCGGACGCGATCTTTCTGGCGCAGGCGCATGCGGCGACCGCGGCCGGCGACCTCGAGCGCCTCGCCGAGATCGTCGAGCTGGCGGCCGCCTTCCAGCCGTCGAAGGAGCGCCGCCTCGAGGCGACGGCGCAGGGCGCCGCCTTCGTGCGAGCGATCGCCGACACCTGGGACGACGGGCGATTCGCCGGGCTCGCCGAGGCGCTCGGCGAGCGGTTTGCCGTGCCGGTCCATCCGGGCATTCCGTGGACCCATGCGGTGGCGGTGGGCGTCGCTGCGGCGGTCGCCGGCATCGCCGTCGAGGCGACGATCCCGAGCTACCTCCAGGCCTTCGCCGCCAACGTCATCTCCGCCGGTGTGCGCGCCGTGCCGCTCGGCCAGTCGGACGGGCTCCGGGTGCTGAGGCGGCTCGCCCCCGTCGTTCGACGTATCGCGTCGCAGGCCGAGGCGGCTAGGCTCGACGATGTCGGTGGCGCGGCGATCCTCGCCGACATCGCGTCGATGAAACACGAAACCCAGTACACGAGGCTCTTCCGCTCATGACCGCGTCCCCGGCTCCGAAGTCCCCCCATGGCCCCCTGCGCGTCGGCGTCGGCGGTCCGGTCGGTTCGGGCAAGACGGCGCTGATGGACGCGCTGTGCAAGGAGCTGCGCGCTTCTTATGACCTCGCCGCCATCACCAACGACATCTACACCCGCTGGGACGCCGATTACCTGGTGCGCTCCGGGGCGCTCGACGCCGATCGGATCATGGGGGTGGAGACCGGCGGCTGTCCGCACACGGCGATCCGCGAGGACGCCTCGATCAATCTCGCCGCGGTCGCGGAGATGCGGCAGCGGTTTCCGGCGCTCGACCTGATCCTGATCGAATCGGGCGGCGACAATCTCGCCGCCACCTTCTCGCCCGAACTCGCCGACCTGACGATCTACGTCATCGACGTGGCGGCCGGGGAGAAGATCCCGTCGAAGGGTGGGCCGGGCATCACCCGCTCCGATCTCCTGGTCATCAACAAGATCGATCTGGCGCCGATGGTCGGCGCCGATCTCTCGGTGATGGAGCGCGACGCGAAGCGCATGCGGGGGGCACGGCCCTTCGTCTTCGCCAACATGAAGACCGGCGAGGGGCTCGCCGAGATCGCCCGCTTCATCGAGGCGCGCGGCGGGCTCGCGGCCTGATCCGACGCCGGAACGGTCACGAGGCGCGGCGGCGGAGGGCGCCCTCGAGGGATCCGGTGCGGAAGGCTTCGGCGATGCGGTCGAGCGCCGGGACGAGCGTGCGATCACGGCTGACGGCGTGAAAGACGATCTCGCTGTCCGGAAGGGCCGGCAGGCCGTCGGCCGTGCCGAGGACGACCGCGCCGGGCGGGACGGCGGAGCGGCCGATGCAACCGATGCCGAGGCCGGCCTCGATCGCCGCCTGGACCGCGACGAGGCCGCGGCTGACGAAGGCCATGGTCCAGGGGAGGCCGGCGCGTTCCATGGATTCGATCGCCAATTCGTGCACCTTGCAGGGGCGGGCGATGACGACCAGCGGAACCGGTTCGCCGGGTCGGCGGACGAAATCCGGCGATGCGGCCCAGACCAGCTCGTCGGCGAAGAGGCGACGCCCCGGCACGGTCGCGATCCCCGGCCGCAGGATGCGGCGGACGACCACGACGTCGTGGCGGCCGGCCTCCCAATCGGCGAAGAGGTCCTCGGAGAGCCCGAGGGTCACCGACACCGCGAGACCGGGCATCAGATCGCGGAGGGCGCGCGACACCGCTGGCAGGTGCCCGCCGTCGGCGTGCTCGCTCATGCCGAGAGAGAGACGGCGGGTGGGCGCGGCGGTGGTGGCGCGGGCGACGACGTCGTCGTGGACGGAGAGGATGCGGCGGGCCTCGGTGAGAAATCCCTCGCCGAAGGGGGTCGGCGTGACCGAGCGGGGCGTGCGGTCGAAGAGACGGCGGCCGAGGCGATCCTCGAGCTTCCTCAGCCGCACCGAAACCGCCGACTGGGTGGCGCCGAGACGGGCGCCGGCCTCGGTGAAACTCTCGGTCTCGGCGAGGGCGAGGAAGGTGCGCAGGAGATCGATGTCGAGATCGGCCATATCGTCATTTCTTTTTGGAATTACTGATATGGTATCTATTCGTTTCGATCATGCAAGGGGTGATGGCATCGTCTCCGAGACGACCGAGAGACGGTCGACCAACGGAGACCCGCCATGCCGAGCCTGACCATCGCCTATTCGACGCCGCGCGCCGCGACCCCGTCCCGCAAGAGCGAGGTGGCGCGCCTCCTCACCGGTCTCACCGAGCGCCATCTCGGCAAGCAGGGGCCGCTCACCGCCGTCACCGTGACGGAGGTGCCGGTCGACGACTGGTTCGTCGGCGGTCGCTCCCTCGCCGATCTCGGACAGGCCAGCCACCACGTCGTGGTGCGGGTGACCGAGGGTACCAACACCAAGGCGGAGAAGGCGCGCTTCCTCGCCGCCGTCCACGCCGATCTCGGCCGCCTGCTCGGGCCGTCGCGGCCGGAGAGCTACGTGATCGTCGAGGAGGTGCGGGCCGACGCCTGGGGGTACGGCGGCGAGACGCAGGAATATCGGGCGATCGCCGGCAAGCTCGCCGGGGAGGCCGAGACGGCGCTGGTCTTCGACACCTATCGCCGGTTCGGGGTGCGCTGAGCGGCGCCGCGTCGGCAGGTGTGGAGGCGGGAGGCTCCGAAATTTTCGCGATCCGGGGTCGAGGCGTGCGGTGGAAACACTTCGTTTACCGCACGCTGTCATGGTTTCGGCCGCGGGGATCGAAAGTTCAGCGTGGCCCCGCCTCCCTCTCTCCTCCCGCGTTTCGGGAGCTGCCGAGGACACCGATGGATCCGACCTCGATCGCCACCTCTCTGGTGATGAACGGTGCCGCGGCACAGGCGGATCTCGTCGCCATCAAGCTCCTGCGCAAGAATGCCGAAGCTGCGGCGAGCGTCGTCGATCTGATCGACTCGGCGAACCAGAACATGGCGCGCATCCAGGCCTCGCTCGGCCCCGGCATGGGCGGCAATCTCGACATCACCGTCTGAACCATCCGAACGGTCCAGCTCGTTCCGGCGCGGATCGTCACGAGCCCGCCGGCGCGTGTCATCGTGCCGTCTTCGCATGCTCACATGTATTCGTGTCACATGAGGGCGAAGCCGAGAGTCGTTCTCGGGCCCTTTTCTTCGTGGCACCATATGCAGTCGAGTCGCATGTGGGCGAGACGCGAATCTTCGTCGTCGGAAGAACTCGGATCACGACATGTGTATCCGAGTCACATGTGACGACCGGATTCGTCGAGATCTCAGCGAGACTTCAGGGCTGTGCCGATCAGCGCTTCGGCGTCGGCGCGGTCCCATTCGGCGGGGCCGGACATGACGCCGAGCTCGCAGCCCTGGCGGTCGACGAGAATGGTGGTGGGCAGGCCGGTGACGAGACCGAGCTTCTGCAGCGCCTTCATCGAGGCGAGCGACGGGTCGGCGTACCAGGAGAGGTGCTTCACGCCGATGTCGGCGAGGAATTTCTTCGCCCGATCCGGTTCGCGGGTGTCGAGGTCGATCGCCACCACCTCGAAATCGGGCGAGCCGAGCTTTCCCTGCAGGCGGTCGAGCGCCGGCATCTCCTTGCGGCAAGGCACGCACCAGGTGGCCCAGAGATTGAGGAGGACGACGCGCCCCTTCCAGGCGGAGAGGGTGGTCGGCTCGGGTCCGCCGGCGCCGAAGGCGAGGGCCGAGAGGTCGCGGCGGGTGTCGGCGGGGGTGAAGGCGGCGACGTCACCGGTGGCGAAGGGCTTCAATCGGGCGGCGTCGGCGAGGGTGGCGGCGCATTTTCCCGCGTCGGCCGCGTTGCGCCCGAGCCCTTCGATCCCGTATACCGCGGCGAGACCGAGGAGGCCGGCGAGGAGCGCGAGGCCGCCGAGTTTCACCGCGCGCGAGGATTTCGGGGTGGTGGCTGCGGGGTTCGCTTCGGACTGCGGCTCGCTCAAGGGGTCGTCTCTCCGTTCGGTCGGGTGAATGTCGTCGAGGAACGTCGTCATGTCCAATCGCATGTGGGGTGGCCGCTTCGCCACCGGCCCGGCCGCCATCATGGAGGAGATCAACGCCTCCATCGGCTTCGATCAGAAGCTCTGGCGCCAGGACATCGCCGGTTCGAAGGCCCATTCGGCGATGCTGGCGGCCCGAGGCATCATCTCGGCCGAGGATCTTTCGAAGATCCACGTCGGTCTCGACGAGATCGCCGGCGAAATCGAGGCCGGCACGTTCACGTTCTCGCGAAGCCTCGAAGACATCCACATGAACATCGAGGCGCGGCTGGCCGAGAAGATCGGCCCGGCCGCCGGCCGTCTCCACACCGCGCGGTCGCGCAACGATCAGGTGGCGCTCGACGTCAAACTGTGGGTGCGCGACACGCTCGACCACCTCGACGGCCAGTTCGGCGAGCTGATGGCGATCACCGCCGAGAAGGCGCTCGCCCATGCGGCCGTCGTCATGCCCGGCTTCACCCATCTCCAGTCGGCGCAGCCGGTGACCTTCGGCCACCACCTCCTCGCCTATGTCGAGATGTGGGCGCGCGATCGGGCGCGCTTCCGCGACGCCCGCGCCCGGCTCAACGAGTGCCCGCTCGGCGCCGCGGCGCTCGCCGGCACGTCGTTCCCGATCGATCGGGTGGCCACCGCGGCGGCGCTCGGCTTCGATCGGCCGACGGCCAATTCGATGGATTCGGTCGCCGATCGCGACTACGCGCTGGAAGCCCTGTCGGCCGCGTCGATCGCGGCGGTGCACCTGTCGCGGCTGGCGGAGGAGATCGTCATCTGGACCTCGGCGCAGTTCCGCTTCGTCGAGCTCTCCGACGCCTTCACCACCGGCTCGTCGATCATGCCGCAGAAGCGCAACCCGGACGCGGCCGAGCTGGTGCGGGCCAAGACCGGCCGCATCATGGGCTCGCTCAACGCGCTGACCATGGTGATGAAGGGCCTGCCGCTGACCTATCAGAAGGACATGCAGGAGGACAAAGAGCAGATCTTCGACGGGCTGGAGAGCCTGTCGCTGGCGCTCGCGGCGACCACCGGCATGATGCGCGACCTCGAACCGGCCGTCGGAAACCTGCGCCGCGCCGCCGGCTCGGGCTTCTCGACCGCGACGGACCTCGCCGATTGGCTGGTGCGCCGGCTCGGCATCCCCTTCCGCGAAGCCCACCACGTCACCGGACGGATCGTCGGGTTGGCTGCGGAGAAGAACACGACGCTCGACAAGGTGTCGCTCGCCGAAATGCAGGGCGTTCACGCCGGCATCACAGACGAGGTGTTCTCGGTCCTGTCGGTGGCGAAGTCGGTGGCGAGCCGCGTCTCCTACGGCGGCACCGCGCCGAAGAACGTGCGCGGTCAGGCCAAGCGGTGGATCGCCCGGCTCGCCAAGGAGACGCGGGCCGACTGACGGACGGGGTTTTCCGCCGGTGTCGCCGGGGCGCATCTGCCCCGGGCGACGAATCCGGCTATGATCGGGGCGTCGGACGAGACGACGTCGGACAAGATCCAGGGGTGTACGCGTGACCTCGACCTCCACTCTCCTCCTCCGCCTCGCGGTGATCGGCCTCGCCGGTCTCGGCGCTTCGTCGCTCGCCGCCTGCGGCCGCAAGGGCGATCCGGAAGTGCCGACGGTCACGCAGCCGACGACGGATCGACCGGTCGGCATTCCGGTCGGGCCGACCTCCTCGGCGCCCAAGGCGAAGAAGGAGCCGAGGCCCTTCTTCCTCGATCCGCTGCTCTGAGGGTCCGCTTCGCGGCTTCGTGTGCGGCGCGCCGGTTGCCGACCGCGGGGACGCATGGGACACTCGTCGTCCCTGGGGGGCGCAGTGCCGGCGACGGATCGCCGGCGGATGGAGCAGCCGTCGCCGATGAACGTCGCGGGTCAGCCGTCGCCCGGTGGTTCGGGAGACCTCGATCGTCGGATCGCACGCGCGGTGCGGCGGGAGCGGCTCGCGGCGACGTGGGAGGTGGTCTGGCGCCGCATCGTGCCGATCGCCTGGGTCGGCGGCCTCCATGTCGCCCTCGCTTGGCTCGGCGTCTATGCGGCACTGCCGCCGATCGCTCGTTGGGGGCTCCTGGCGGTCGTCGCCGGCCTCTTCGTCTTCGCCGTCGTCGCCGCGTTCCGGGACCGTGACGCCTTCGCCGCGGCGAAGGACGAGGGACGTGCCGTCCGCCGCGTCGAGGCGGTCTCGGGCCTCTCGGGGCACGAACTCGACGGCTTGACCGACCGGCTCGCCGGATCCGGCGACGCGGCGACCGAACGACTGTGGGCGGTCCATCGCGCCCGGTTGGCGGCGCGGGTCGGACGGCTGGCGAGCGGTTGGCCGCATCCCGATCTCGGCCGGCGCGACACCTGGGCGGCGCGGCCGATCCTCGGTCTCCTCCTGTTCATCGGCTGGTTCGCCGCCTCGGGCGAGCATCTGACGCGGCTCGTCGCGCCCTTCACCGCCGACGCGCCGGCGGCGATCGACGATCGGCTCGACGCCTGGATCGATCCGCCCGCCTACACCGGCCGCGCGCCGCTGGTGCTGATCGCCGAAGGGCGGTCTCTCGTCGCCTCGAACGGACCGGACGCCGTGCCGGCGGTGCCGCAGGGCAGCCGGTTGGTGGTGCGGGCGGCGAGCGGGCGGGCGGACCGGCCGCCGCTGCCGCTCACCCTCACGGTCGCGCCGGCGGGCGGAACCGCGGCCGAGGTGGCCGCGGCATCGGACGCCGATGCGGCGACCTCGATCGAGCGGGTGGCGACGCTCTCCGACGACGCCGAGGTACGGCTGGCGCGGGACGGACGACCCGTCGCCGGATGGACGATCACGGTGGTGCCGGATCGGCCGCCGACGATCGCGCTGATCGGTCGGCCTGAGATCCAGGCGAGCGGAGCGATGAAGCTCACCCACGAGACCGCCGACGATTGGGGTGTCGCCGCGGCGGAAGCCCGGTTCGCCGCGACGGGTGGGACGAAGGCGCGGCCGCTCTACGAACCGCCGTCCTTCCCGCTCGCCCTGCCGCTCGGACGGGCGCACACGGGGACGGCGCGGACCATCCGCGACGTCACCGCCCATCCCTTCGCCGGGGCGACGATGCGGATGACGCTGGTCGCCCGCGACGAGGCCGGTCAGGAGGGGGCGAGCCCGCCGATCGAGGTGACGCTGCCGCAGCGCCCCTTCCGCAAGCCGCTCGCCCGGGCGCTCGCCGAATTGCGGCGGCGGCTGGCGCTCGACGTCGGCGAGGCGGCGACGGTGGTCACGGCACTCGAGGCCCTGGCCATGGCGCCGGACCGGTTCGAGGAGAAGCCGGGGACGCATCTCGGCCTGCGCTTCCTGCGCCACAGGGCGGCGGCGGCGCGCGACGACGAGGCGCTGCGCGAGGTGGTCGAGCTCCTGTGGGCGGCGGCGACGACGATCGAGGACGGCGATCTCGCCGATCACGAGAAGGCGCTGCGCGATGCGCAGGAGGCGCTACGTCGGGCGCTCGAGGAGGGCGCTTCGCCGGAGGAGATCGCCCGGCTCACCCGCGAACTGCGGGCTGCGATGGACAAGTTCCTCGCCGCCAAGGCGGAGCAGAGCCGACGGCAGACGCGCGGGCCGACGCCGCCGGGGCCGCGGCGGACGATCACCGAACGCGACATCCGGCGCATGCTCGACCGGATCGAGGAGCTGGCGCGGACCGGTTCGCGCGAAGCGGCGGAGAAGCTGCTCGAAGAGCTGCGCGAGTTGACGGAGAACCTGCAGGCCGGGGCGCCGGCCGAGGGCGAAGAGGGGCAGGCCGGGAACGAGGCGCTGGAGAAGCTCGGCGAGATGATCCATCGCCAGCAGCAACTGATGGAGGAGACCCATCGGTCGCGCCGCGACGGCCGCGACGGCAGAGAGGCCGAGAGCGGCGAGGAGATGGGGCGGATCGGCCGCAGCCAGAAGGAGCTCGCCGAGGCGCTGCGGAAGTTCGCCGAGGAGATGGGCGGCGGCGAGGCGGGCCGGCGCGACGAGTTCGGGGGCAAGCGCGGGGCCGGCGACGGTACGAAAGAGCTCGGGGAAGGGGCCGAAGCCATGGGCGAGGCCGCCGACGCGCTGGAGCGCGGCGAGGGCGAGGCGGCGCTCGACGCCCAGGCGCAGGCGCTCGACAAACTCAGGCGGGGGGCGCGGGCGCTCGCCGATCGCATGGCTCGGCGCGGCGACGCCGGTCGCGACGGCGCCGAGGATCCGCTCGGACGGCCGCGGCGCCAGTCGGGGTCGAGCGACGGCGACAAGGTCCGGGTGCCGGACGAGATCGACGTCGAACGGGCGCGCCGCGTCCTCGACGAGATCCGCAAACGGCTCGGCGAACCGGTGCGGCCGAAGTTCGAGAGGGACTACCTCGATCGCCTGCTGAAACTCGATCCGCGGGACCGGTGAGGCGAGGTCCCGTCAGCCGGCGAGGCGGGCGGGTTCGCGGTCCCCGGCGAGAGTGGAGGCGACGACGCGGCGGATGTCGGCCAGCGTGAAGGGCTTCAGCACCACGTCGCGGACGATCTGGTCGAGGCCGTGGGCGCGCTCGCGCTGATCGGCGTAGCCGGTCATCAAGAGGATCGGCAGATCCGGCTTGTCGCGGGCGACGTTGAGGGCGAGGGCGATGCCGTCCATGATCGGCATCTTGATGTCGGAGACCAGCAGATCGAAGCCGCCCTCGTCGGAGCCGACGACCTCGAGCGCGGTGGCACCGTCTTCGACCGCGACGACCGCGTTGCCGTCGAGTTCCAGGGCGCGCTTGACGAAGGCGCGAACCGAGTCGTCGTCCTCGGCGAGAAGAATACGAGCCATTCCACCCTCCTCCCGATCGATCCGAATGCTGTCCGGACCGGTCCTGTCGCGGCGAATCACTTTCGCCCTGTCGTTTCAGTCGGCACCGACCACGTGGCCGATGTATGGCAATTCACGGAAGGCATGGCCCATGTCCATGCCGTAACCGACCACGAAGAGGTCGGGACAGGTGAAGCCGACGAAGTCGCCTTCGATGTCGGCCGCCCGGTGTCCGGGCTTGTCGAGCAGCACCGCGACCCCGACGCGGGTGGCGCCGCGCTCGGCGAGCAGGCGCTTGGCGTAGGCGAGAGTGCGGCCGGATTCGAGGATGTCGTCGACGATGAGAACGTTGCGGCCGGTGACGTCGGTCTCGAGATCGCGCAGCACCGTGACCCTGCCGGTGGAGGTGGTGCCTTCGCGGTAGCTCGACAGCGACATGAAGTCGACTTCCGGCGAGACGCCGGCGTGATGCAGGGCGCGGATCAGGTCGGCGGCGAAGACGAAGCCGCCCTTGAGGATCGCCACCACCAGGAGACGCTCGGAGAACCCGGCGTCGCGGATCGCCTCGGCGAGCATGCGGTTGCGCGCCGCGATGGTCTCCGCGGTGTAGAGAACGTCGATGCGATGCTGGGTCATGGCAATCCCGCGTGCTGGCTGCGCCGCTCGACGAAGCGGACCTGGACTTCGGTCGCCAGATCCGGCGGTGCGGCGAGGCGTGTGCGGAAACGGATGGTATCGCCGGAATCGATCGTGGTCGACTTCGGATCGATCGACCAGGCGTAGATCTCCTGGGTATCGGGACCCCGCAGAGCGAAGCGGAGGGCGGGAACCTCACGCATCTGCGGCGAGACGTTGGCGACCGATCCTTCGACCACCAGCACCGGCTGGCCGTTGTCGATCTCGCGCAGCGTCTCGATTCGGCCGAAGATCAGACCACGCAGATTGACCGGGGCGCCGAGGGCGGAATAGAGGCCGGCGAGATCGGGCGCGGTGGCGACGATCGTCTGGCGGAAGACGTAGACCCCGGTCAGCACGAGGCAGGCGGCGAGGAACACCGCCGGTCCGACGAGGGGCGTGACGTGGACCGCGGCCTTGGCCACCATCTCCTTGCCGACGGCGGGAAAGCGCCGCTTGGTGCGGATGCGGATCCGCCGAGCGAGCGGGACGGGCGGGGGAGCGGCGGCGTCGGAAAGGTCGGGCGTCTCGTCGGCGGAAGGCGGAGGCGCCGGCGTGTCGGTGTCCTCGCCCGATGCGACGTCGAAGGCGTCACGATCGGCGGCGTCGAACGCGTCGCGGTCGGCGGTCTCGAACGCGGCATCCGCGGCGGCGTCGGCGCCGAAGGCTTCATCGTCGGAGAGCGCGTCGAAGGGGTCGACGGCAGGCGTCGGGTCGGCCTTCGGCGGCGGCGCGGCGCGCACCGCCACCTGCTCCTCGACCGCGGCGAAGACGCGCCATTCCTCGCCGCACTTGGTGCAACGGACCTTGCGCCCCTTGGCGCCGATGCGCTCGTCGGGGATCGAATAACCGGTTTCGCAGGTCGGACAGGTGGTGCGCATGGCCTCGAGATCGCCGTTCTCCCCGACAGAATCGCCGAACGATCTGAACGGCGCGTAAATCACGGTGCCGAGGACGCCGTCGCGGCTTCTCACCGAGGCGCGATATGGTTAACGAAATCTCAACGGCCGGAATGCGAACATCGCCGGCGAAGCAGGCGCTCGGGTTCGCCGTGGCGCGGGACGCCGGCGACGTCCGGGGAAGAGCGCCCGGCGGAGAATGACCGGCCGAGAATGACCGGCGGTGGCGGTCGAGGACACGGAACGATTTGATCAGGTTCGAGAACGTCGGCCTCAGATACGGCATGGGACAGGAGGTGCTGCGCGATGTCAGCCTGGAGATCGCGCCGCGCTCGTTCCAGTTCCTGACCGGCCCGTCGGGGGCCGGCAAGACGACGCTCATGCGCCTGTTGTTCATGTCGCTGAAGCCGACGCGCGGTCTGATCTCGGTGTTCGGCGCCGACACGGCGCGGGTGACGCGGGCCGAGCTGCCGGCGCTGAGACGGCGCATCGGCGTCGTCTTCCAGGATTTCCGCCTGCTCGATCATCTCACCACCTACGAGAACGTGGCGCTGCCGCTGCGCGTTTCGGGCAAGGCGGAGAGCGACTATCGCGCCGACGTCGTCGACCTGCTCGAATGGGTCGGGCTCGGCGAGCGCATGCACGTGTTGCCGCCGGTCTTGTCGGGCGGCGAGAAACAGCGCGCGGCGATCGCCCGGGCGTTGATCACCAAGCCGGAGATCCTGCTCGCCGACGAGCCGACCGGCAACGTCGATCCGCCGCTCGCCCGTCGTCTGCTGCGGCTCTTCGTCGAACTCAATCGTCTGGGCACCTCGGTGCTCATCGCCACCCACGACTTCGCCCTGATGGAGCAGTTCGATGCCCGCCGCATCGTCCTGGCCGAAGGGCGGGTCCGGATCTACGAGTGAGGCGATGGCGCGCGACGAGCGACCCGATGCGAACCGTCCGGCGCCGCCCAGCCCGCGCGAGGTGCGGGCGTCGCTGTCGTCGTCGATCGGTCTGGGGCGCGGCCGTGGCGGGCGCGGCGACCGCTCGGTCGAACCGGAATTCGACCTCCGATCGCCGCCGATCGGCGTCACCGGCGAAGCGGCGGTCGATTCGTCCATGAGCTTCGAAGCGGATGTGTCGGCGCAATCGCCCGAGGCCGAGGTTCCGCGGGGAGCGGCGCCGAGGGGGAGGTCGAGGAAGCCGGCCTCGACGCGGCGCAAGTCGGCGAAGCGGCGGGAGGAGAAGCGGTCGGCGGCGACCGAAGCCAAAGGTGGACGGGGGATCGGGCCGCCGCAGGCGATCGCCGGGCGGGCGCTGGTGCTGGTCGTCGCCATCATGGGGTTCCTCGCCTGTCTCGCCGTCGGCGGGCTGTCGCTGGTCGCCGAAGCGGCGCACGACTGGCAGCTCGACGTCTCGCGCGAGGTGACCATCCAGGTGAAGCCGATCGACGGCGTGGCGATCGAGCCGCGGCTGAAGAAGGCGACCGAGATCGCCGAGGCGACACGGGGGGTGAGATCCGTCCGGCTGATCGGCGAGCGGGAGAGCGAGGCTCTGCTCCAGCCCTGGCTCGGCAGCGGGCTCGATCTCACCGCCTTGCCGATCCCGCGTCTGGTGGTGCTCGATCTCACCGATCCGGCGGCGGCGGATCTCGCCGGCCTCAAGGCGCGGATCGGCGCGGAGGTGCGCGGCGCCACGGTCGACGATCACGCGGTGTGGGCGGCGCGGCTCAGGACCATGGCCGGGACGATGGTGGTGGCCGGTTTCGGCGTCGTCGTGCTGATGCTGATCGCGATGGTCCTGTCGGTGGTCTTCGCCACCCGGGCGGCGATGGCGGGCAACCGCGACGTCATCGAGGTCCTGCATTTCGTCGGCGCCGAGGATCGCTTCATCGCCGCCGAATTCCAACGCCACTTCCTCAAGCTCGGGCTCGTCGGCGGGGCGATCGGCGGGGCGGCGGCGATCGTCGCCTTCCTCGTCGTCGATGCGGCGACGCGGGTGCGCGGCGACGCGCTCGCCGATCAGGCCCACGCGCTCTTCGGCGGCTTCTCGGTCGGGTGGACCGGTCATCTCGGCGCGGTGGCGGTGGTGGCGGTGGTGGCGGTGGTGGTGGCGGCGAGCGTCGGCCTCCCCCGGCTCCGGCACCTCGGTCGGCTCGGGGGTGGGGCGCGAGAGGTCC
>CALMYM010000312.1 GCA_937873675.1 uncultured Alphaproteobacteria bacterium
CGGTGGCGGCGAGATCGTCGACGAAGGCGGGCGCGAGCGGCCCTTTCGTCACCATTCGGTCGAGCGTCGCGGTCTCGTCGAAGCGGTTCATCTCCACCGCCCATTCGATCGGCGCGCCGGTGCCGCCGATCGCCGGGGCGCCGTCCGATTCGCGGGTGATCGCCACCACCCGGCGGTAGATCTGCGGCGCGATCGGCCGATCGACGGCGATCTCGCGGCGGCAGGCCGTCTCGCGCCGGCCGAGGGTGGAGAAATCGAGGAAGGGGAATGTGACCGGCCGCTTGATCTTGTAGGCGAGCGGACCGGCGAGGAACACCACGGCCGCATGGGTGTCGATCCGCTGCGGCGCCTCGGCGAGCCCGTGGGTTTCGGCGCGGCCGAGGAAATCGGCGACCTCTTCCCAGGTGCGAAGATCGCCGGGCGTCGAGGGTGGAGCCGCGGCGTGATTTTCGTGGGGTGTCGGAGTGTCGTGCACCATGAGGATCGCTCCCGTCCGAGCCGCGGTCGACGATCGCCGACATCTTGGCCGTCATGACGAATCCTTACGTTGACCGAGGTCAATGTCGGTGCGATGGGGAGCGGAAAGAATACCGACGGACCGAATGGAGAAGCCGCCATGCCCGGCACGGGACTGAAGAAGATCCGCCTCAACCTCGCTCGCACCAAGGAGCATCCGATGGGGTCGGCCCGGCACGGCTACGAGTTCTTCGCGCCGCTCGACGCCGAGGGCCGCATCGACGCCGACGCCTGGAAGCGACTGCGCGACAAGTGCCGCGTCCGCCGCTTCTGGGGTCCCGAGGAAGAAGACGTCGGCCATCTCGTCCACCGTCCCGGCGGCAGCTGGGCGTTCCGCTACGACATCTCCGGCGACGAGGACGACGAGGCCGGCTATCGCTTCGGCGCCCATCCCTTCGTCGTCGGCGAATACGTCTCGATCAAGGACGAGGACGGCGACCTCAACACCTTCACCGTGGTGACCGTCCTCGACGCCTGACCGCCGCGTTCCCGGAAGACGGTGCACGATGGTTCGAGGCCCTGCGTCGCAGGGTACCTCACCATGAGCGCTCTCGCATTTTCGAAGGAACACGAACGCTTCATGGTGAGGAGAGCGGCGAAGCCGCTCGTCTCGAACCATCGCGCACCACCTCCGCGCCGAAGCCGTGCCGGCTCCCGTCTGTCGCGTCCGCGCCCGGCCGCATGGCGGCTTCGCGTCGCCCCCCTTCCATCCGTCGGTCCGACATGGGATGACCCTCGCGGCGAATAGGCTGCGCGGAGGACGATCATGAGCGGCGAAGGCAAGACCGGGGCGAGGCTTCTCGTCGACACCCTCGAGGCCAACGGTGTCGAGCGCGTCTTCCTGGTCCCCGGCGAGAGCTATCTCGCCGTCATCGACGCCCTCGCCGACAGTCCCATCGACACGGTGCTCGCCCGCCAGGAATCCGGCGCCGCCTTCATGGCCGACGCGGTCGGCAAACTCACCGGCAAGCCGGGGATCTGCATGGTGACCCGCGCGCCGGGCGCCATGAACGCCGCCGCCGGTCTCCACGTCGCCGAACACGACAGTACTCCGATGATCCTTTTCGTCGGCCAGATCGAGAGGGCTTTTCGCGAGCGCGGCGCCTTCCAGGAGATGGATTTCCGCAAGGTCTTCGGCTCCTTCGCCAAATGGGTGGCGGAGATCGACACGCCCGATCGGGTGGTCGAGATGGTCAACCGCGCCTTCGCGGTGGCCACCTCCGGCCGCCCCGGCCCGGTGGTGCTGGTGCTGCCCGAGGACATGCTGGTCGAGGAGGCGCCGGCCGTCGAGGTGCGTGCCGCGACCGTGGTCGAGACCCACCCCGGCCTCAATCAGATGTGGGATCTGCAGAAGCGCCTGTGGGCGGCCGAACGGCCGATCGCCATCCTCGGCGGCTCGCGCTGGAGCGAGAAGGCGGTTCGCCAGTTCACCCGCTTCGCCGAGAAGTTCGATCTGCCGGTCGCCTGCTCCTTCCGCCGCCAGATGCTCTTCGATCACTTGGATCCGCACTACGCCGGCGACGTCGGTATCGGCATCAACCCGGCGCTGCAGAAGCGCATCCGTGACGCCGATCTCGTCCTCCTGGTCGGCGGACGCATGGCGGAGATGCCGAGCCAGAGCTACACGCTCTTCGACATCCCGTTCCCGAGCCAGGCCTTCGTCCACGTCCACGCCGACGCCGAAGAACTCGGCCGCGTCTATCGCCCCGATCTCGCCATCCACGCCTCCGGCACGGCGTTTTCCGCCGCCGCCGAGAGCCTGGAGCCGCCGCCCGGCGACATCCGCTGGAAGGACTGGACCGCCGCCGCGCGCGCCGACTATCTCGCCTGGTCGGAAGACCTGCCGTCGACGCCGGGCACGGTGCAGATGGGCAAGGTGATGGCGGCCCTGCGCGCCCGCCTGCCCGACGACGTGATCATCGCCAACGGCGCCGGCAACTACGCCACCTGGATCCACCGCTTCTGGCGCTTCCGCAAATTCGCCACCCAGGCGGCGCCGGTCTCCGGCACCATGGGCTACGGGCTGCCCGGCGCCATCGCCGCGGCGCTGCAGTTCCCCGACCGCCGCGTCGTCTCGTTCTCCGGCGACGGCTGCTTCCAGATGAACAGCCAGGAGCTGGCGACGGCGATGCAGTCGGGGGCGAAACTCGTCGCCTTCGTGATCGACAACGGCATCTACGGCACCATCCGCATGCATCAGGAACGGGAGTTCCCGGCCCGCGTCCACGCCACCACCCTGGTCAATCCGGATTTCGCCGCGCTCGCCCGCGCCCACGGCGCCGTCGGCCTGACGCTCGCCCGCGACGAGGACATCGAGACGGTGATCGACGAGGCGCTCGCCGTCGACGGGCTGGTGCTCGTCCACGTCCTGACCGCGCCGGAGGCGATCACCCCGACGACGACGCTGACCAAGCTGCGCGAGACGGCGCTGGCGAAGAAATGAGGAAGGCGGCGACCGGCGCGCCGGTCGCTTCGGCTCACCAGACGAGGCGCGGCAGGTAGGCGGTCACCGACAGCCCCTCGGCCTTCAGCCGTTCCGCCACCCGCTCCGGATCCGGCGCATCGGCCGGACCGAAGTCGGCGGCGTGGATACCGGCGGTGACGAACAGCACGTCGAGCCCCTGGCCGACGGCGCCGCGGATGTCGGTCGGCAGACCGTCGCCGATCGCCAACAGGCGATCCGCCGCCACCGGGCCGCCGAAGAGCGTCTCGATCCGCCGCCGAACCTCGCCGTAGACCGGCGCATAGGGCTTGCCGAGCAGCGTCACCTCGCCGCCGAACTCCTCGGCGTAGAGCTTGGCCAGCGCCCCGGCGCACCACACCTTGTCCTCGCCGCGCTCGACGATCAGATCCGGATTGGCGCAGAGCATGTGCAGCCCGCGCGCCGCCAGCGCCGCGAGGCGGTCGCGATAGTCGTCCGGCGTCTCGGTGAGGTCGTCGACGAGGCCCGAGCAGACGACGATGTCGGCTTGCGCATCGGCGACGAGCTGGTGCGGCAGGCCTTCGTAGATCGGCAGGTCGCGGTCGGGGCCGACATGGGCGATGCGCCGCTCCGGTCGCGCCATCAACGTCTCGCGGGTGACGTCGCCGGAGGTGACGAGGTCGTCGTAGGCCTCGCGTGGCACGCCGAGATCGGCGAGCTGGCGGTGGATCGACCCGCACGGCCGCGGCGCGTTGGTGAGCAGGATCACCCGGCCACCGCCGCGGCGAAACGCGACCAGCGCCTCGCAGGCGGCGGGATGGGCGGCCAGACCGTTGTGGACCACGCCCCAGACGTCGCTGATCAGCGCATCGTAGTCCTCCGCCAGTGCGGAGAGGCCGGAGACGAGCGGGGCGACGGGTCGAAGCATGGCGGGTGAAATCCTCGGGAAATCGGAACGGCGCTCGACAAGTAGCGATGCATCCGCTGCATCGCAACATGAGGAAACTCGAATTCCAGTCACAACCTGCCGAAACAGGTGACGTCGCCCTCCGAATCCGGGAAGATCGCCGCCTTTCGAGGGTCCCCGCTCCATGATCGTGCATCGCCTGTCGGACACCACCGTCGACCGCATCGCCGCCGGCGAGGTGATCGAGCGGCCGGCGAGTGTGGTCAAGGAACTGGTCGAGAACGCCCTCGATGCCGGCGCCACCCGCATCGACGTGGTCACCGCCGGCGGCGGCAAGACGCTGATCCGTGTCACCGACGACGGCGTCGGCATGGTGCGCGAGGATCTCGCCCTCGCCGTGCAGCGCCACTGCACCTCGAAACTCTCCGACGACGACATCTTCCTGATCGAGAACCTCGGTTTTCGCGGCGAGGCGCTGCCCTCGATCGGCGCCGTGGCGCGTCTGTCGATCGCCTCGCGCCACGCGAGCGAAGAGCACGGCTGGGAGATCGCCCTCGACGGCGGTCTCGTCGGCGAGCCGCGTCCCGCCCCGATCACCCGCGGCACCCGCGTCGAGGTGCGCGATCTCTTCTTCGCCACGCCGGCCCGTCTGAAGTTCCTCAAGTCCGACCGGGCGGAGACCGCCGCCATCACCGAAGTGGTCAAGCGTCTGGCGCTGTCGCGTCCCGACGTGCGCTTCTCGCTCGCCGGCTCCGACCGTTCGAGCCTCGACTGGCCGGCGGGCCGAGGCGAGGGGGCCGACCTCACCCGTATCGCCGCGATCGTCGGCGACGACTTCGTCGACAACGCGCTTCCCCTCGACGCCGAACGCGAAGGTGTGCGGCTGACCGGCTGGGTCGGCCTGCCGACCTATCACCGCGCCTCCTCGGTGCATCAGTATCTGACGGTCAACGGCCGCCCGGTGCGCGACAAGATGCTGTTCGGCGCGATCCGCGGTGCCTATGCCGACGTCATGTCGTCGGATCGCCACGCCGTCGTCGTCCTCGACGTGGCCCTCGACCCGCGCGAGGTCGACGTCAACGTCCACCCGACCAAGGCCGATGTCCGCTTCCGCGATTCTGCCCTGGTGCGCGGCCTCCTGGTCGGCGCGGTGCGCCAGCAACTCGCCGCCGCCGGCCATCGCGCCACCTCGACCGGTGGCGCAGCGACCCTCGCCGCCCTGCGCTCCGGCTTCGATGCGACGGTCGGCACCGCGCCGCGAGCCGGTTGGACCCCGCCCGCCGGGCCGCTGTGGCGCGCCGACGAGCGCCGGCCGACGACCCCCTTCGACTGGCGGGGCGCACCCGAGCGCCCGGCCACGCCGCCGGCGCCCGGTCTCGCCGAGACCGCGACCTCGCCCTTCGATGCGGTGATCGCGCCGTCCGCCGACGCCCGCGCCCATGTCGCACCGCTCGACGAGACGGCGGAGGCCCGTCCGCTCGGGGCGGCGCGGGCCCAGATCCACGCCAACTACATCGTCGCCCAGACCCGCGACGGCCTCGTCATCGTCGATGCCCACGCCGCCCACGAGCGTCTCACCTACGAGAAGCTCAAGCGCCAGATCGCCGAGACCGGCGTCGCCCGCCAGATGCTGCTGATCCCCGAGGTGGTGGAACTGCCCGAAGAGGACGTGGCGCGGCTCCTCGCCCGTGCCGAGGACTTCGAGAAGGTCGGCCTCACGCTCGAGAGCTTCGGCGGCGGCGCGGTGGCGGTGCGCGAGGTACCGGCGATCCTCGGCGCCGGCGACGTCGCCGGCCTCGTCCGCGACCTCGCCGACGATCTCGCCGAATGGGACACCTCCGACCGCGTCGGCCGCCACGTCGACGAGGTGCTCGCCACCATGGCCTGCCACGGCTCGGTGCGCTCCGGCCGCCGCCTCCGGCCCGAGGAGATGGACGCCCTGCTGCGCGAGATGGAGGCGACGCCCGCCTCCGGCCAGTGCAACCACGGCCGCCCGACCTGGGTGGAACTGAAACTCGCCGACATCGAGCGTCTCTTCGGCCGCAAGTGAGCGGCCGAGACGCGGCTCTCGTCCGGGAAGCTTCGCTGCACCCCCGAAAGAGATCGGCCCGGAAACCGCGTGGGGAACGCGATGTCCGGGCCGAGGGCGTGTTCGTCGGAGCTGTGATCGACGGTCACGCGGGGAGGGTGAACCCCGATCAGGCGGCGCGCAGCGTCGCCACGAAGCTTTCGACCTGCCGGGTGAGTTCGTCGGCCTGCGAGGAGAGGTCGGCGGAGAGGCCCATCAGCCGGTTCGCCGCGGCTCCCGTCGTCTCGGCCGCCCGGCCGACGCCGGAGATGTTGTCGGTGACCTGCGCCGCACCCAGCGCGGCGCGATGGGTGTTCTCGGAGATCTCCTGCGCCGCGGCGCCCTGCTGGGTCACCGCGCCGGCGATCGACGAGGTGACCTCGCGGATCGAGCCGATGGTGCCGACGATGCGCGAGATCGAGCCGACCGTCTCGGCCGTCGCCGACTGGATCTCGCCGATCTTCAACGCGATCTCGTCGGTCGCCTTGGCGGTCTGGGCGGCGAGCTGCTTGACCTCGGAGGCGACCACCGCGAAGCCCTTGCCGGCCTCGCCGGCGCGCGCCGCTTCGATGGTGGCGTTGAGCGCCAGGAGATTGGTCTGGCCGGCGATGTCCTTGATCAGCTCGACGACGTCGCCTATCTTCTCCGCCGCTTGCGACAGCAGGCGGATGTTCGCCTCGGTGTTGGCCGCTTCCTCGGCCGCGGCCTGCGCCACTTCGGTCGACTGACCGACGCGGCCGGTGATCTCGCGCACCGACGCCGCCAGTTCCTCGCTCGAGGCGGCCACCGTCTGCACGTTGGTCGCCGCGTCGTTCGCCGCATCGGCGACCGAACCGGCCTGACGCGAGGTCTCCTCGGCCGTCGCCGAGAGGTCGCTCGCCGCACCGGCCACGTCGCCGGAGGACTTCACGAAGCCGCGGGCGAGCGAGCCCATGGTGGCCATGAAGCGATCGGCGATCTCGCGGCGTTCCTTTGCCATACGCTCGCCGACCGCCCGGTCCTTCTCCGATTGGGCGGCGCGAAGACGATCCGCTTCGGCGAGGCCGTCGCGGAAGACGACGAGCGTCCGCGCCATGTCGCCGATCTCGTTCGGGCGTCCGATCGACGGGATGGCCGCATCGAGACGGCCGCCGGCGATCGCCTGCATCGCCGTGGTCAGGCCCCGCAGCGGTCCGGAGACGCCGAAGACGACGAAGGCGCCGGCGCCGAGACCGATGACGAGACCGATCCCCGCCAGCACCAGCGAGGTGATCAGGCTCGACCGATAGGTCTGACCGATGTGGACGGTCTCTTCGTCGGCATGTCGCGTCTGCACGCCGATCGAACGGTCGAGCACCTGGAGGATCTTGTCGAATTCGGGAACCGAACGGGCGAGCGCGCTCGCCGCGCCCGAACGGTCGGTGAGGCGCTTCAATGACAGCGCCTCGTTCAACGCCTTCAGGTCTTCGGCCCAGAGTTTCTTGAACTCGGCCCACAGCGCCTGTTCTTCCGCGTCGAGATTGCTCGCCTCGTAACTGCGGAACAGCTCGTCGAGCTTCTTGGCGTTGATGTTGATGCGTTCGTCGATCGCCTGGCTGGCGGTCGGGTCCTCGTCGATCACCAGGCTCGCCACCTGGAGGCGATGTTCGGTGACCGCCTGCTTGATGTCCTCGATCCGCCGGAGCGACGGCATCGCTTCCTGCGTCACGTCCGCGGCGCTCTTCTGCATCGTCTGCAGCTGCAGGACGCCGAGGCCGCTCTGTACGCCCAGAAAGACCACGAGCACGCCGACGACGGCGATCAACGACGCCTTGACCGAAATTCGCATGTCTCGTCCCCGTAGCCCGACCGTCGCCACCCCGGCGATCTTTTCGTCGACCCGGGGAGATCTTGGCGGAGGAGCGTTAAGCGGGAATTAAATCGACGGTAACGGTCGAGAAGATCGCGGTCGCGTTCGAGTGCGCCGAGCCCCTGACCTTGCGGCAGGCCAGAAAACGACACCCGATTCGAGGTGTCGGCGGCCCGCGCCAAAATATCAGCGGGGGATTACGTAACGTAAAAAGATCAGCCGGGTCTCGCCCTGTTCGCGCGTGTCGATGGTCTCGAAGCCGGCGGGGATCGAAACCTCGGCCTCGGCACTCTCTTCGACGACGACGATCGCCTCCGGCTTCAGCCAGCCGCCGGCGTACATGGCGACGAGCGCCGCATCCGCCAGACCCTTGCCGTAGGGCGGATCGAGGAAGGCGAGATCGAAAGGCTCCATCGGCGCGCAGCGCCCGAGCTTCGTCGCGTCGCGCCGCCACAGTTTGGTGACGCCGGTGGTGTGGGTCGCTTCGATGTTGGCGTGGATCAGGCCGCGCGCCTCGGCGGCCTCTTCGACGAAGAGGCAGAAGCGGGCGCCGCGCGACAGCGCCTCGAGGCCGAGAGCGCCGGTGCCGGAGAAGAGATCGAGGACGCGCGCCTCGGCGACCGCATCGCCGAGGCCGTGGGCGAGGATGTTGAACAGGCTCTCGCGCAGACGGTCCGAGGTCGGCCGGATCGCCTGGGACTTCGGTCCCTGGAGATGCGTGCCCCGGAACCGCCCGCCGACGATCCTCACGACCGGCCTCCGCGCGGTCCCTTGCCGCCGCCACGCGGACCCTTCGGTCCCGGCCCCTTGCCACCGCGGCCCTGCGGCCCGTCACGACCGGAGCGGCCGCCCGACTTCGGGGCGAAGCCGCCGGCCTCGCCGTCGCGGCCGCCCTTCTTGCCGCCCGGGTTCATGCCGCGCGGTCCGCGCGGACCGAAGCTCGACCCTTCCGGGCGAGCCTTGAAGCCCTTGCTCTTCGCCGCGCCCGCACCCTCCGGCCGGTCGCGGAAGCCGCCGCTGCGGCCCGCTCCCTCGCCCGCGGGCCGATCGCGGAAGCCTTCCGAACGCGGACGGCCTTCGCCACCCGGACCGCGATCGCGGAAACCGGCCGACCGGTTGCCGCCGTCGCGATGGCCCTCCGAACGGTAGCCGCGCTCGCCGCCCGACCGCTCGCCGAAACCGCCGGGCTTGCCGCGACCTTCGCCGCGCGGACGATCGTCGCGCGGCGGCCGGCCCCGGCCGCCCTCGGCGCGATCGCGATCTCCTCGGCCGCCGCCTTCGCCGCGATCCCGGTAGCCTTCGCCGCGGGGACGGTCGTCGCCCGGCCGCCCGCGGAACCCTTCCGAGCGCGGCCTGAACTCGTCGTTGCGGTCACGGAAGCCGCCCGAACGGTTGCCGCCATCGCGGAAGCCTTCCGAGCGGTAGCGGCGTTCGCCACCCTCGCTCCGGCCTTCGCCCCGCGTCTCACCTTGCGGCCGATCGCGGAAGCCGGCGCTCTTCGGCGCGCCACCCGGGCGACCGCGGAACCCTTCGGAGCGGAACGGCCGATCGCCGCGATCGTCGCCGCGCTTGCCCTCGAAGCCGCGTCCGCCGCGTCCCTTGCCGCCTTCGCCCCGCTCACCGCGCTCGCCGCGCTCGTCGCGGCGGCGTTCGCCGGTGCCGACGAACTCCATCTTGGTCCGCGGCTCGCGTCCGCGTCCCTTGTCGTCGCGTCCGCCGCGCTTCGGGCGGTCGGCGTCGTCGCCCGCCGGGGTGAAGCCCTTGATGCGCCGCTTCGGCGCTTCTTCGCCGTCGTCCTGACCGTGGATGTGGTGGACCAGCGGTGCGTCGAAGTCGGCGCCCGATTCCGTCACCAGCCGCTTGCCGAGCTGGTCGCGCAGCACCCGACCGCGGATCTCGCGGATCTCGCCCTCTTCCAGGTCGGCGAGCTGGAACGGCCCGAAGGAGATGCGGATCAGCCGGTTGACGGTGAGCCCGAGGGTGGCGAGCACGCGCTTCACTTCGCGGTTCTTGCCTTCGCGCAGGCCCAGCACCAGCCAGATGTTGGAGCCCTGCACCCGGTCGATCACCGCCTCGATCGGCCCGTAGTCGACGCCGTCGATCGAGATGCCCTGCTTCAGCTCGTCGAGCGCCGCCTGATCGACCTCGCCGTAGGCGCGCACCCGGTAGCGCCGGAGCCAGCCGGTCGACGGCAGCTCGAGCACGCGGGCGAGGCCGCCGTCGTTGGTGAGCAGCAGCAGGCCCTCGGTGTTGATGTCGAGGCGGCCGACGGTGATCACCCGCGGCATGTCGTCGGGCAGCACCGAGAACACGGTCGGACGACCCTCTGGATCGGAGGTCGTGGTGACCAGGCCGCGCGGCTTGTGGAAGAGCCACAGCCGCGTGCGTTCGCGCGTCGGCAGCGGTTTGCCGTCGACGGTGACGCGGTTTCCGGGCCCGACGGTCACCGCCGGCGTGGTCAGCACCACCCCGTCGACCGCGACGCGGCCGGCCGCCACCCATTCTTCCGCCTCGCGGCGCGAGCACAGGCCCGCGCGCGCCAGCACCTTGGCGATGCGTTCCTGCTCGCCGCCCTTCGCGTCGCTTTCGCGCGCGGTCTCGTCCTTCGGGGTCTTGGTCATGGCGCCCATCTAGAGCAAAGCCTCGGGAAATGTAAGCGGTCGCGGGGGATTTCTCGCGCGCAGCCGCCATGCGGCCGGTCGGGGAGGGTGGACGAGGGCCGAGAGCCCCGCCCCGGCGGCGCTTCCCCGTGGTGCGCCGGCCGTCCACGGCCTATGCTGTGATCCATCCCATCGCCGAACGAGTTCGCCCGTGACCGAGACCGCCTATCGCTCCTTCATGGACCGCGCCCTGCGCGAAGCCGCCGCCGCGGCCGAGGACGGCGAGGTGCCGGTCGGCGCCGTGGTCGTCTACGACGGCGTGGTGGTGGCGACCGGCCGCAACCGCGTCGTCGCCGATCACGATCCGACCGCCCATGCCGAGATCATCGCCCTGCGCGAGGCCGGCCGCGAACTCGGCTCCGAACGGCTGACCGACTGCGACCTGTGGGTGACGCTCGAGCCCTGTCCGATGTGCGCCGGCGCCATCTCCTTCGCCCGCATCCGCCGCCTCTACTACGCCGCCGGCGACCCCAAGGGCGGGGCGGTCGAGAACGGCGTGCGCCTCTTCTCCTCGCCCTCCTGCCACCACGTGCCCGAGGTCTATTCCGGCCTCGCCGAGAGCGAGGCGAGCGAGATGTTGAAGGACTTCTTCCGCGTACGGCGGTGAGGGGGCGTTGTGCGGAAAAGCTCTGGCCACTGACAGGGTTGGTAAGAATCCGAGCAGCATTGCACGGTACAACCAATGGTGAGATCATGCCGCATGATAGCCACTGGAGGCACGCATGCGAGTATATCCGGAACCGTTGGAGATCGGTGATGAAGAGGGGTTCTCTACAGGCAAGGACATATTTGGCAGAAAACAGTTGGCAGATGGGATGTCTCATCTCGTGGCTACGGTGGAAGATCCTCTGGTAATCGCTTTTGATGGCCAATGGGGATCGGGGAAAACGACTTTCTTGAAATTGTGGGCAGGTGAATTACGTAAAAACGGCTACCCAGTAATATTTTTCGATGCGTTCGAGAACGATTATATTGATGATGCCTTCGGTGCGCTGGCGCGCGAAATCGTTTCAATTGCGGACGAGAAGGCGGAGCCGGAATCTGGAGTTGCTGAGAGCTTCAAAGAAAAAGCGAAGCATCTTGGTGGAGTGTTGCTGCGCGGAGCCGCCAAAGTTGGGGTGAAGGCGGTAGTGCGAGTAGCCACTGGCGGGCTAGCAACTGGAGATGAATTCAAGGAAATAATCAAAGATGCCGGTGGAGAGGTGGAGGATATTGCGGAAACGTATATGGAGCAAATACTTAGTAGACCAAAGATTCAAAAAGAAATAATTGAGAAATTTAGAGGAGCACTAGCGGAGTTGCCCGGGCTGATATGTCCACCGAAAATAGGGGAAGTCCAGAAGCCGTTGATTTTTATCATCGACGAATTGGATAGATGCAAGCCGTTATTCGCACTGTCGATCCTTGAACGCATAAAGCACTTTATGTCTGTTCGAAATGTGCATTACGTATTGGGAGTGCATCTTGAACAATTGCAGGGTTCTGTACGTTATGCGTATGGCGAAAGCATAAATGCTTCGGCGTATCTGCAAAAATTTATCAATATCGTAGTCGTAAATTCTGTGGACAATGAATATGAAAGCCAAAGTGATCTCCATAGGTACGCCCGACATCTAGTTGATAGATTGGGGGTACGCGAGCGCAAGGATCGGTCGCTGGAGGCTGCAGTAGAGGTTGTTGTTAGGATTCTAAAGCATGAGCAAATGAGTTATCGTACTCTTGAGCGAGCATTCACCACAATCGCCCTATCCCTGTCATTGACACCAGAGAATAGACTTCTTGTCAGTCAAATTGCAGGTGGTCTGGTAGCGATGAAATTGCTTAGACTAGATTTGTTTAAAAAGGCGAAAATGGGTACCCTTGAATTGAGCGAAGCTCTTGAGTTCCTGAGAATTTCCGGGAAAGAACAGAAAAAACACAAGCTGGAATGGGAGGAAAAGTGGTGGACATATGTTCTATCTGAAGAAATTTCTGAAGACCTAAATGAATATGGGCGATCTGTGTCATTTAATTATAGCATCAGAAGGCAGGATATTATAAAATACATGGCAAATGAGGTGATTGATAGGATTGGGCCTGTACGTTGATTTGGATCGGATAGCGAAGACGCCAGTTCAGGCGAGGGGTGGGCGAGGTAACGCAGCTTAGACAAGTTCACCTCGCCTTCACCCCAGATGCCGCGCCGCGTCCGCCACCAGTCCGGCGAAGAAGATCCAACCGGTCCAGCGATTGGCGCGGAACAGCATCAGGCAGACGTCGGGATCGTCGATGTCGAGGCGGAAGATCTGCCAGACGAGGTGGGCGGCGAAGGCGGCGAGCCCGATCCAGGCGAAGGGGCCGACCCCGGCGAGCGTCAGCGCCACGCCGAGCAGGATCACCGTCGCGCCGTAGAGGCCGGTGAGCCACGCCTTGGTGTTGTGCGCGAAGAGCCGGGCGGTGGAACGCACGCCGACGATCTCGTCGTCCTCCTTGTCCTGGTGGGCGTAGATGGTGTCGTAGCCGATGGTCCACAGGATGCAGGCGACGTAGAGGACGAAGGGCGCGACGTCGAGCCGGCCGAGCGCCGCCGCCCAGCCCATGAAGGCACCCCACGAGAAGGCGAGGCCGAGGAAGAACTGCGGCCAGTCGGTGATCCGCTTCATGAACGGATAGATCGCCACGACGAGAAGCGAGGCGAAGCCGACGAGGATGGTGAAGCGGTCGAACTGCAGCAGCACCAGCAATCCGACCAGCGCCTGAAGCGCCAGAAAGATCTGCGCCTGTCGCACCGTGACCTGCCCCGAGGGGATCGGTCGCGACCGGGTGCGGGCGACCTTCTCGTCGATGTCGCGATCGACGAGATCGTTCCAGGTGCAGCCCGCGCCGCGCATGGCGACGGCGCCGATCAGGAACAGCACGAGATGCCACGGGTTCGGCCACGGCCGGCCGGCATGATCCGCGGCGAGTGCCGCCGACCACCAGCACGGCCACAGCAGCAGCCACCAGCCGATCGGCCGCTCCCACCGCGCCAGCCGCGAATAGGGGCGCAGCCACACCGGCAGGATCGTGTCGGCCCAGTGGCCCTTGACCGCATCCGAGACGATGCCGGCATCGCTCGGGCCATTGGGCGTGTCGGTGGGGGAGGTGGTCATGGCTGCGATCTCCGGGCTGCCATGGGCGTGCCCCGATCGGTGGCCCGCGTCAAGGGTGGAGCGCGTTCCTTCCACCCCCGACCGTGTGCGGACTCGACGCCTCTCTCCCCGGCTGCTAGATCGCGGGCCGAACGCGCAGATGTCCGGGGAGATGAGACGATGAAGGTGCTGCTGATCGGTTCGGGTGGCCGCGAGGATGCGCTCGCCCATGCGCTCGCCCGCTCGGCCCGCCTGACGAAACTCTTCGCCGCCCCCGGCAATCCCGGGATCGCCCGGGTCGCCACTTGCGTCGCCCTCGACACCGCCGACCACGCCGCGGTGATCGCCTTCTGTCGCGCCGAGGCCATCGATTTCGTCGTCGTCGGTCCCGAAGTGCCGCTGGTCGCCGGCATCGTCGACGATCTCGCCGCCGCCGGCATCCTCGCCTTCGGCCCGTCGAAGCTCGCCGCCCGGCTCGAGGGCTCGAAGGGCTTCACCAAGGACATCTGCGCCCGCTACGGCATCCCGACCGCCGCCTACGGTCGCTTCGGCAACGAAGCCGACGCGCTCGCCTATCTCGAAAAGGTCGGCGCGCCGATCGTCGTCAAGGCCGATGGGCTCGCCGCCGGCAAGGGCGTCACCGTCGCCATGACCATGGACGAGGCTCGCGCCGCCGTCTCCGACTGCTTCTCCGGCGCTTTCGGCGCGGCCGGCGCCGAGGTGGTGATCGAGGCCTTCCTGGAAGGTGAGGAGGCGAGCTTCTTCGCTCTGTGCGACGGCGAGACGGCGCTGCCCTTCGCCTCCGCCCAGGACCACAAGCGCGTCGGTGACGGCGACACCGGCCCCAACACCGGCGGCATGGGCGCCTATTCGCCGGCCCCGGTGATGACGGCGGAGATGTCCGAGCGCGTCATGGCCGAGATCATCCGCCCGACGGTCGCGGCGATGAAGGCGGAAGGGTGCCCGTTCAAGGGTGTGTTCTTCGCCGGTCTGATGATCACCGCGAAGGGCCCGGAACTCATCGAATACAACACCCGTTTCGGCGATCCCGAGACCCAGGTGATGATGGAGCGCCTGGAGAGCGACCTGCTCGACCTGCTCCTCGCCTGCGCCGAGGGCACGCTCGCCTCGAAGACCGTCGCGCTCCGCGACGAGACGGCGCTCACCGTCGTCATGGCGGCCAAGGGCTATCCCGGCAGCGTCGAGAAGGGCTCCGAGATCCGCGGGATCGACGCGGCCGAGGCCATGCCGGGGGTGAAGGTCTATCACGCCGGCACCAGGGCCGACGGCGCCCGCATCCTCGCCAATGGCGGCCGTGTGCTCAACGTCACCGCCCGCGGCACCAGCGTCGCCGAGGCCCAGGCTCGCGCCTATGCCGCCGTCGATGCGATCGACTGGGCGCAAGGCTTCTGCCGCCGCGACATCGGCTGGCGCGCGGTGGCCCGCGAGACGGCGTGAGGCGACGCCTTCTCTACTCGCGGGCCCTCGGGAAAGTTGATCGAGCCGGTCGGAGCACTGTGCGCGATGCTTCGAGACAGCGCCCTTTGGGCGCTTCCTCAGCATGAAGCGTCTGTTTTTCTCGGGGAGTCGTACAACGCTTCATCCTGAGGAGCGCCGAAGGCGCGTCTCGAAGGATCGCGCACGGAAGTCGACCCGCTTTTCTTCGGACCCGACACGAAGGTCCTCTTGCGGGAGAAGGGAAGTGCGCGCCGCTCGTCGGGTCGAGCCCGGCAATGACGCCGAGGAGAGGCCGTCCCACGCGGAGCGGCGTCTCGCCACACCGCTTCCCCCTCGTCCCCTCCTCTGGCAGTCTCCCCTCTCGAACGTCGACGAGGGAAGACCCATGCCGCAGCATCCGGCCCTGCCGTTCCTGAGATCCGCCGAGAAGGGCAAGGTCGTGACGGCGGCGGAAGCCGTGCGGCTCATCCACGACGGCGACACGGTGGCGACCGGCGGCTTCGTCGGCATCGGCTTCGCCGAGGAGATCGCCGTGGCGCTGGAGGAGCGCTTCGTCGCCGGCGAAGGCCCGCGCGACCTCACGCTCGTCTATGCCGCCGGCCAGGGTGACGGCAAACATCGCGGCCTCAACCACTTCGCCCACGACGGGCTGATGAAGCGCATCGTCGGCGGGCACTCGGCCCTCGTCCCGAAGCTCCGGAAGATGCCGGCCTTGAACAAGGTCGAGCCC
>CALMYM010000313.1 GCA_937873675.1 uncultured Alphaproteobacteria bacterium
TCGTCACCACATGGACCTGCGCCGGCGTCAGCGTGTCGCCGTGGTGATTGCCCTTGTCGTAGCCGACGATGCCGAGCAGCACGAAGCCGATGCCCAGCGCGATCGACAGGGCGATCTTGTTGGCCAGCGCCCAGGAGGCGAAATAGAAGCCGGTGTGCTGCTCGCCGGTACGCGCCGTGTCGACGTCGATGACGTCGGCCTGCATCGACACCGGCAACATCAGGTCCGCGCCGACCGACATGCCGGCGAGGATCATGATGATGCCGAAGGCCCACACCGCGTACTCGCCGAGGAAGTCGTGACCGGCGAAGGGCGACCAGACGAAGCCGGCGCAGGCCACCAGCATGGCGAAGGACCAGGCGCGGTGCTTCGAGGTCTTCTTCGCCAGCCACAGCCACAAGGGCGTCGAGAGCACGCCGAACAGGAAATAGAGCAGCAGGAAGAAGCGCTGCGTCTCCTCGTCGCCGTGGACGTAGTCGCGGACGTAGTAGAGGAGCAGCGTCGCCGGCACGCCGTTGCCCATGTTGGCCAGCGCGTAGGCGCCGAGCAGGCGAACGAAATACTCGTTCTTGAAGAGGTTCTTCAGCCCGTCGACGAAGTTCAGGTGGTGGTGCGCGACGTGCGGCGGTTCCGGCACGGTGAAGACGGTGATCAGCGCGAGCAGCGGCAGCGCGATCGCCACCATGATCGACAGCGCCACCAGCACCGGCTGGTCGCCGTGCCAGCCCAACCGGCTCATGACGAAGGGCAGGGCGGTCGCCACCAGCGTGCCGATGACGGCGAAGACCTCGCGAGCGGCGAAGATGCGGTTGCGGCCGAAATAGCTGGTCGAGATCTCCGCACCCCACGAGAGATGCGACAGCGACAGCGCCGTGTAGCCGACCGACAGCATCATCGACCAGACGAAGAACCACGCGCCCCAGAAGACCGTGTGGTCGGTGCCGATGTCGGGGAACGGGTTGAAGACGAAAAGCGCGCCGACCGTGGTGGGGATGGCGGCGAGGCCGAACCACGTCCGCCGACGCCCCCAGCGCGGCCGCGTGTGGTCGGCGTAGTAGCCGACGAACGGGTCGAGGAAGGCGTCGATCAGACGGACGACGGTGATGATCGCCCCGACCGCGATGAAGGAGAGGCCGACGTTCTCGGCGTAGAACTTCGGCACCAGGATGACGAAGGGCAGCTGGAACGCCGCCACCGGCAGGGCCGGAAACGCGAAAGCGAGGAGGCGTGACAGGCCGAGTTCGTTCGCCCCCGGGGTATCGCCCGCCTGGGGCACGCTGTTCGTCATCTGCGGGCTGCTCTCACGACATGGATACCCGTCGATGTTCGTCGAGGTTCCGCGGGTAGGGCGACGCAAGGCGATGCGCCGCTCCTGTCCTGCACGATTACCTTCCACCCTGTCAATCGAAGGACGGTCGTGACGGTCGGTCGCTCTCGCCCACGTGGCCGGCGAGGGCGGCCAGCGCCCGCTCGCGCGCGAACGAATGATCGACGATCGGCGCCGGGTAGGTGACACCGAGGCGGAAGCCGGCGGCCGCCGCCACATCTTTCGAAGCCGTCCACGGTGCGTGGATCGCAGCCGTCGGCAGCGCCGCGAGTTCCGGCAGCCAACGGCGCAGATAGGCGCCGTCGGGATCGAACTTCACGCCCTGGGTCACCGGATTGAAGATGCGGAAGAACGGCGCGGCGTCGGCGCCGCATCCCGCCACCCATTGCCAGCTCGCCGGGTTCACCGCCGGACAGGCGTCGACCAGCGTTTCGAAGAACCAGCGCTCACCCTCCCGCCAGTCGACGAGACCGTGTTTGACCAGGAACGACGCGCCGACCATGCGAACCCGATTGTGCATCGTGCCCGTCGCCCACAGCTCGCGCATGCCGGCGTCGACCAGCGGATAGCCTGTGCGCCCGCGCTTCCACGCCTCGAGGAGCGCCGCGTCGGTCTTCCACGGAAAGGTCCCGAACCGCGGCTGGAACTCGCGATCCGACAGATCGCCGAAATGGAAGGCGAGGTGATGGGCGAACTCCCGCCACCCGATTTCGGCGAGGAACTTGTCGGCGTCCGTCGCGAGCGTCGGATCGGCCGCGACCCGGGCCGCCACCGCGGCGGCGACCGTGAACGGCGAGATCTCGCCGAAGCGCAGATGCGGCGACAGCCGCGAGGTGTGATCGAGGTCGGGACGATCGCGCCCGCTCGCGTAGCCGCGCAGCCCCTCGGCGAGGAATCGGTCGAGGCGTGCCGTCGCTCCGACCTCGCCCGGCGTCCAGGTCGCGTCGAGCCCGCCCGCCCAATAGGGCCGGCGCGGCAGCAGCTCGAGATCGTCGAGCACCAGCGACGGTGGGACCACGTCAGGAGTGCGGAGTGCACCGGGCGGGGGGAGGGGAGCGCGCGGCGCTCCCGGCCCGCGTGCGGCGCGCCAGAACGGCGTGAACACCCGGAAGGGCCCACCGGCGCCGGTCTTCACCGTGTGCGGTTCGTGGAGAAGGTTGGCCCGGAAGCTTTCCGCGGTGCGGCCGCCGGCGCGAAGGCGGCGTTTCAGGTCGGCGTCGATCGTCGTCTGCCCCGGCAGATAGCGGCGGTTCCAGACGACCTCCGCCGCGTCGATCTCCGCGGCCATCGTGGTGACGATCTCGCCCACCGGACCCCGCCTCAGGCAGAGGCTGCCGCCGAGCCGGGCGAAGCGGTCGCGGAACTCCGCCAAAGACCGATGCAGCCACCAACGCGACGCGCCGCCGAGCGGACGGAGATCGGGAGAGACGTCGTCGAGCACGAAGAGCGCGACCACCGGACGCCCGCACTCGACGGCGCGCGTGAGGGCGGGATTGTCGGCGATACGCAGATCGTCGCGCAGCCAGAGGAGAACGGGACGGTCGGGTTCGGGTCTTGCCACGGTAGGTTCCGAAAAGGATTCGATCCATCATGGACGCAACGAGCGCCTCGCTCCAGCCGCACCACGCACCGGCCACTGCCGATCGTCCGTCACCCGGCCCGGCGACGCCGGAAGAAGAGACGTTGCAACCACTCTGATATTCCAGATTGGTCGCAAGGCTCGTCACCGCGCCGCGGCGAACCGAGAGTGTGATCGATGAACCGAAAGTCGAAGAACCACGCGTCGACTGCTGAATTACGCTACGTAACTTGGTCTATCCCTTATGACGTTACGGAAAATTCGAGGCGAATGCGGTAAACCACGTAGGTTCGATAGCTTATTTTAACAGCTTGGTAAGGGTGCCGAAGGCAATGATTCAGCAACATTCGCCGAGGACTCACGATGTTCCATTTCGGATCCAGATCGGTTCGGAAATCCACGCCTACCTCCACTGCCGAGACACCGCCGAGCGAGCCCGCGGCGGCAACGATCCGGCCGAGCGGTGAACGCGCCCGCGGTAGCGGATCGATGCGCCAGGTGGTCGAACTGCTGGAAGCCGATCTGAAGCGCGCCTCGCGCCGCCTCGGCGCGACGGGCTCCAAGACCAAGCAGCAGGTGGTCGAAGTCACCGGCATCACGAACGGCCTGCGTTCGGAGACGGACCTCCTCGCCGACCACACCGGTCAGGCTCTCGACCACGTCAATCGCTTGGCGCAGGGGTGCCAGGAACTGCACCAGTCGGCCGAAGAGGTCGGCCGTCGCGCCGAGGCGTCGCAGCGTCTGGTCGACGACGCCAGCGGCGTCGCGCAGGACGCGGCGCGCTCCGTCGACGAACTGAAACAGGCGATCGAGCAGATCCAGGCGGTCGTGTCCCTCATCTCCGACGTCGCCGGTCAGACCAATCTCCTCGCCCTCAACGCCACCATCGAAGCGGCGCGCGCCGGCGAGGCCGGCCGCGGCTTCGCCGTGGTCGCCAACGAGGTCAAGGCGCTGTCGGTCGAGACCCAGAAGGCGACGACCGAGATCGGCACCACCATTCAGCGCCTGCGCTCGACGGCGGAGGCCAACATCGAGGCGGTGGGCAAGATTCTCGGCCTCGTCGGCGACATCGGTCCGGTCTTCGGCGAAGTGTCCCGTTCCGTTCAGATGCAGGTGGAGACGACCGCCGAGATCGGCCGGTCCGCTTCGGAAACCGCCCGTTTCGTCGACGAAGTCGCCGAGAAGGCGCGTCGCATGAGCGGCGAAATGGAGCGCGCGGCGAAGCTCGGCGCCGAGGTCGAGAAGGCGACGGACGGCATGAACGGTGCCGTCGCCGACATGACCCGTCAGCTCGTCACGGTCCTGCGCCAGGGCTCGGAAGCCGACCGCCGCAAGCACGATCGCTGGCCGGTGGAGATGCGCGGCGAGATGCGGGTCGCCTCGACGCGGCTGCCGGTCCGCACCATCGACGTGTCGATGGGCGGCGCGCTCGTCGTGCCGCAGGGCGAAGCCGGGATCGCGATGGGCGCCCGCGTCGAATTGGATCTGACCGGCCTCGGCCACGTCACCGGAACGATCGTCGGCAAGAGCACGCTCGGCCTGCACGTCAAGTTCGTCGAGGACGACGGTGATGCGCGCGCCCGCGTCGGCGCCTGTGTCGATCGCATCTCCGAGGAGTTCCGTCCGTTGGTGATGCGCGCCCAGACCGCCGCGGGGCAGGTCATGGCGGCCCTCGACGCGGCGATCGAGCGCAGCGAACTCAATTTCGGCGATCTCTTCGACACCGAGTATCGCCCGGTCCAGGGATCCGACCCGATCCAGTACGAGACCAACGCGATCGCCGCCCTCGAGCGGATCCTGCCGCCGTTGCAGGAGGCGATCCTCGGCGAGGACAATCGCATGGCCTTCTGCGCCTGCGTCGACATCAACGGCTGGCTGCCGGTCCACAACAAGGTCTATTCGCAGCCCCAGCGCCCCGGCGAAGTCGCCTGGAACACCGCGAACTGCCGCAACAAGCGCATCTTCGACGATCGCACCGGCCTCCTGGCGGCGCGCAACACGCGGCCCTTCCTGGTGCAGAGCTATCTGCGCGATCTCGGCGGCGGCAAGATCATCCCGATGAAGGAGGTCGACGTGCCGATCATCGTCAAGGATCGCCACTGGGGCGGCTTCCGAACCGCCTACCAGATGTGACGAAGACGGGGCCCTCGGGCCCCGTTTCCACATCCGGCGTCGTTCACGTCTCGCCACCTTCAGGAGGCGATGCGCAGCTTCGAGATCTTCTTGGCGATGTCGTCGAAGATCGCCTGGAGCTGGGTGGCGTTGGGCGAGTCGTAATAGAAGCCGGTCCCCGACGAACACTCGGCGAGAAGCTGCTGACCGGCCGTATCGCTGATCATCAGACCGATCGTGTAGATCTTGATGCCCGCGGCCTTGGCCTTGGTGCAGATCGTCCGCGTCTTGGCGTCGAGCCCATCGCGCTGGTCGACGCCCGGGTTGGCGCCGAGCCGACCGCTGGCCGGGAAGCCCCAACTCGAATAGGCCCCACCGAGCGCGGTCGGGAAGGTGTTGATGGCATTGGTGCCGTCGGTCAGCAGAACCAGGACCTTACGATTGTCCGAAGCGGTATAGGAGGCGCCGTCGGCGAACGGACCCTTCGGCGACAGGACGCGCCAGCCCCAGGCGAGACCTTCGGGAATGTTGGTACTGCCCGCCGGGGTGAGCGCCGTGATCGCCGCCTTCACCGTCGCCGACGAGGTATTGAGACGGGTCAGCGCGTTGGACGAGCAGAGGAACTCCGGTCCCTTCGGCGCGGAGTAGTTCGAATAGAGCGTCGAGTTCGAATAATCCTTGTTCACCGGGCTCGTGTACTTCGCCGCGTTGATCATCCGCGTCCAGTCGTCGCCGAAGAACAGCTTGTCGCCGAGATAATTGTTTCCGTAGTAGGAGTTGAAGCTGTCCGGCTCGTCGGGATGGAACGACGGGACGAAGAGCGTGTTGGGGTTGGAGACCGTCGGGGCGGTGTCGTCGACGTCGTAGGGCGACGGCCGCGTCTCGACACATCCCTTCCAACTCTTTCCCAGCGACGTATAGGTCGTCAGCCTGTTGATGTGGCTGTTGAAATAGGTGTCGTAGTAGCTCGACCGTGCCGCCGCCCCCTGATCGATCCACGCCGCCGCGGCGTTGCCGGGTCCGACGTTGACGAAATGCGAGAACGGCACGATGCCGAATTTGACCGATGCGCTCGTCCCCGCCTTGGCGAAGACGCTGTCGACCATCGAATTCGCCGCACTCTTCAACTGACCGATCTTGTCGCTGTCGACCATCGATCCCGTCGTGTCGAGGACCATCGCCACCTCGATCGACGTCGTCGACCAGGCGACCGACGAGGGGGCCGTCGTGGTCATCGACGACAAGCCGATGATCGGCAGGAAGAAGGTCTGGATGTGGGCATCCGCGGTGAGGGTCAGGCTCGCCGTCGCGACGGAAGCGGTGACGTTGCCGATGGTGGCGTCATGATCGGCGAAGGTCTGATCGAGGATCGCCCGAGCGGCCGTGGTGACCGCGTCGGCCGTCGTCTCCCCGGCCTTGTAACGGCCGGCGACCATCAGCGCCGCGGCGTCGACATTGTCGCGCAGACGCGACCGCGCCTCCAGATAACGGGTCAGGTCGAGCGAGCCACCTCCGGCGACGACGAGGAGCGTCGCGACGAGACCGAATATGACGGTGTAGTTGGCGCTGCGGTCCTGCCAAAGGTTGCGCAGCAGTCCGTACGTTCTCTTCAAAGCAAGCCCTCGGCGGGTTGGCCCCCTCCATCGCTCAGGAACCGCCATTCCGCGACGAATCGTCGGAGCTATATTAGCTCCTTTCACCGGCACAGGATTCGAAGCGGAAACAATCGGACGCGGCGAAAAGCCCGTTTCCGGGCGACTTTCGTTGCAAATTCGCGTGAGAGAAGCGGTCTTTCCACTCGGTAGCGACCCGATTCCCACGAAAAACCCCTCGGCGCCGTGGCTCGGGGGCCGAGG
>CALMYM010000314.1 GCA_937873675.1 uncultured Alphaproteobacteria bacterium
GCCGCGGCCCACGCCAAGGCCCACCGACGCAGAACTCGGTCGCGGTGGGGCTCCCCTCTTCCCGATGGTGGCGGTGGCGCGCCGACGAAATCGGTGCGCGATGGTTCGAGGCCCCGCTCCGCGGGGCACCTCACCATGAAGCGCTGTGGTCGCTTCGATCTTGGTGAGGCGCTTCATGGTGAGGAGCGAGCGCAGCGAGCCTCGAACCATCACGCGCTGCGCACCACGCACCGAAAACCGCGCACCGCGTGCCGGCGACCGCCCCCTCACACCGGCTCGATGTCGCCCTTCGCCCAGCCCGCTTCGACCTCGGCCTTGTAGTCGGCGTAGCGCCCCGCCTCGATCGCCGCCCGCGCTCCGGCCATCAGCGACTGGTAATAGGCGAGGTTCACCCAGGTGAGCAGCATGGCGCCGAGCGCCTCGCCGGTCCTCACCAGATGATGCAGATAGGCGCGAGACCAATCCCGCGCCGCCGGGCAGTCGGAGAGCGCGTCGAGCGGACGCGGATCGTCGGCGTGGCGGGCGTTGCGCAGATTGACCCGGCCGTGGCGGGTGAAGACCTGCCCGTGCCGCCCGGCGCGGGTCGGCATGACGCAGTCGAACATGTCGATGCCGCGGGCGACCGCCTCGAGGATGTCGTGCGGCGTGCCGACGCCCATGAGATAGCGCGGCTTTTCGACCGGCAGCGCCGGCGTGGTCGCGGCGATCACCCGGAGCATGACGTCCTGCGGCTCGCCGACGGCGAGACCGCCGAGCGCGTAGCCGTGGAAACCGATGTCGACGAGGCCCTTGGCCGAACGCAGCCGTAATTCCTCATCGTCGCCGCCCTGGACGATGCCGAAGATGCCGTGGCCGCGCTTGCCGAAGAAGGCCGACTTGGAGCGCTCCGCCCAGCGCAAGCTGAGCTCCATCGCCCGCGCCATCTCCTTCCGCTCGGCCGGCAGCGCGACGCATTCGTCGAGCTGCATCTGGATGTTCGAGCCGAGCAGGCCCTGGATCTCGATCGAGCGCTCCGGCGTCAGCTCGTGTTTCGAGCCGTCGATGTGCGAGCGGAAGGTGACGCCCTTCTCGGTGATCTTGCGCAGCTGGGCGAGCGACATCACCTGGAAGCCGCCGGAATCCGTCAGGATCGGGTGCGGCCAGTTCATGAAGTGGTGGAGCCCGCCGAGCTTCGCCACCCGCTCCGCACCGGGGCGCAGCATCAGGTGATAGGTGTTGCCGAGGATGATGTCCGCCCCGAGCTCGCGCACCTGGGTCGGATACATGCACTTGACCGTCGCCTGGGTGCCGACCGGCATGAAGGCGGGCGTGCGGATCTCGCCGTGGGCGGTCGTCACCGTGCCGCGCCGCGCCATGCCGTCGGTGGCGTGCAGGATGAAGCCGAACTCGGGGGTCTCGGAAGGGGTCTCGCTCATGGAGCCTCGGGGAGGAGAAGCGACGCGTCGCCGTAGGAATAGAAGCGATAGCCGGTCTCGATCGCATGGGCATAGGCCCGTTTCATCCGCTCGAGCCCCGAAAAGGCGGCGACCAGCATGAACAGCGTCGAACGCGGCAGATGGAAGTTGGTCATCAATGCATCGATCGAGCGGACCTTCCGCCCCGGCGTGATGAAGATGTTCGTCGCCCCGGCGAACGACGCCAGCCGCCCCGCCTCGTCGCAGGCGCTCTCCAGGATCCTCAGCGACGTCGTGCCGACCGCGACGATCCGCCCGCCGCGGGCGCGCACCGCGTTCAAGGCCGCCGCCGCGTCTTCCGAGAGATGACCGCTCTCGTAGTGCATGACGTGGTCGGCGGTGTCGTCGACCTTGACGGGGAGAAACGTCCCCGCTCCGACGTGCAGCGTCACGAAGTGCCGCTGCACCCCCATCGCGTCGAGCCGCGCCATCATCTCCGGCGTGAAGTGCAGTCCCGCCGTCGGCGCGGCCACCGCACCCTCCTCGCGGGCGAAGATCGTCTGATAGTCGGTGTCGTCGCGCTCGTCCGCCGCCCGCTTCGCCGAGATGTAGGGCGGCAGCGGCATGTGGCCGACGTCGTGGATCGCCCGGTCGAGATCGGGACCCGACAGGTCGAAGGCGAGATCGACGACGCCGTCCTCGCCCTTCGCCGTGACGCTCCCCCCGCCGCCGCTGGGGAGGCAGGCGCCCGCCTCCTCCCCGACCCGCCCCGGGCCCGCCACCTTCAGCGCTTTCCCGGGGGGGAGGAGGGCCCGCCAGTGGTTCGCACCGGCCCGTTCGATCAGGTTGAAGGCGACGGCCACGCGATTGTCGCCGCGGATGCGGGTGCCGGCGAGTTCGGCCGGGATGACGCGGGTGTCGTTGAACACCAGCGCATCGCCGGGGCGAAGGAAACTCGGCAGATCGCCGACGGTCGCATCCGTCAGTTCCGGCTCGCCCCCCGGCCGCACCACGAGCAGCCGCGCGCTCTCCCGCGGGTCGGCGGGGCGAAGGGCGATACGTTCGGACGGTAGATCGAAATCGAAGAGGTCGACGAGCATAGGCGTCTCATAGAGCATTTCGCCCCGAAGGGGGACCCGGCGCGTGACCACCGCCGACGACATCGGCGCCCGCTCGTGCCACCCAATTGGGCGCGACGAGCCGGTCGCCGACGAAACCGTAGGTCGTCTCACCCGGCCGGTCGGCTCGCGGTCATCGGCGAGATCGAATTGGAGCTCCTCGAAGACCTCAGCCGCCGTGGCGAGATCCAGCCCACGCTCTGGGAACACCCTATGTCGTTTGACCTCGTCCCATGCGAGCCGCATCTCCTCGCCTCGCCGCGTGATGCGCAGACGTACCGAGTTGGCCGTCGCTCGGCACCGAGAATTCTCTGACAGGCTGCACAAACGGAACAGTCGCCATTATTGGATTCCGCGGTAGCTACAACCGCTCCGCTTCGCCTGAATCGGGCCCGAAGACATCTACCTATTCCTCCTCGGCACCATGCATTGTCACAAAGCTCGCCTTGTCACAGAACGAACAAATTCCGAAATACATCTACTTACATCTTCTCCATACAAAATTGACGTATGAGTATTTTCCCCACTAAAGTAATTTCCCAAGACATTTGATCGAACAATTTGAATTTGAGTACTTTCGGACTCCTCAGGAACCATCGAGTATGAAATCTCCAGAGCAAAAAAATCCATGTACCCACCTAGCCCGAAGACAACAATTCCGATAAGTGCAATCAAAATCAAACTGGAAGATAAGACCAATAAAGCCACCAGGAGCGGAAGAACCAATGCATTCGCCGCAGCGCCAGTTATATTGTGGCCAGATACTTCGCCAGCAAATATTATCGTTATAGGAAAGACACTAAGAATTATCAATGCAAGCCTCACCTCCCTAAAGAGAGTCCTTATGTGTATTTCATGTATCAATATTGCGAAATGCAATAATATACTGGATACTCGTGAGGCAAAATTAACAATCAATCCAACCAAGAACAAAAAATTGACTTCGTCTGTCCTTGTAAAAATACATAAGTATGGCACCCTATGTCTTTTAGTCGAATCCACAGCAGGTATATAGTATTTTTGTCTATGTATTATTTGAAGTGTGATAATTTTATTTAGATTTATCATAATTTTTCGCGAGAAAAAGCGGACAAACTGAATCGGCAGAAGCACGATGAGTACGATTGAAGCCATATTTATAATTAGAAGCCAATCGCTACTCCTGAATGGCATAAAAACAAACGAAAACGAGTTCATGATCGCCTGATAGTTTACAACATAAATCCTGAACCAAATTATAGCAAATAAAATAATAACAATCAGACGCAGCACAAAAAGCAAAGATGAAAATTCGGTGACAAGATCTTTTCTTGAAATTCGCATAAACGGCGTCGAAATCGTTATTATACCGATGATCTTATCTGACAAATTTTTTTGCATTATTTCTATAGAAGATTTTATGATATTGCCACCATGACTATGGCCAATTAGCAATTGCTTACTATTTGGAAAGAAATGATTCGCCTCGGCAATTCTATCTGCGAGTTGCTTTGCATATAAATCACGATGCTGTTGGCTATTTTTACCTGACCATTTAAAGGAATTTATTACTATATTATCTTCGAGCGCGTCCTTCAGGGCTCGGCAAATCGAAGAATCGGATTCGGTCCACCGAGCGCTCACGTCAAACGTGCCGTGGACAAGGGTTACTATCGTTGGTGGTCTAATTTCGTCCGACATTGGACAAGGCCAGTAGGTTCTTCTTCGCTTCGACAGTCTAACCCGGGAAGCAATTGGAGAAATGTCGAGCTAGGTCGGAGGGAGATGCCTTCCCTAACGAACTCATCCCGAAGGCCAAAGGCGCGCGCGCCCGACCTTCATAGATTCCAGATTTTCTCATATGCATCAATAGTACGAGAAGTTCGCGCAAGGAATACCATCGCCCGTCTGCAATGCCTCGGGTATCTCTGAAAATGCCGACGGCCGGGCGCGAGGCCCGGCCGTGGAGTGTCTTCGCAGGAGGGCGGATCAGCCCTGGATGTCGGCCATGACCTTCACCGACAGCATCTTGTCGGGGTTCATCACCGGCTCGCCGCGCTTGATCTTGTCGACGTTCTCCATGCCTTCCACGACCTTGCCCCACACCGTGTACTGGCGGTCGAGGAAGCGGGCGTCGTCGAAGCAAATGGAAAAATGCGGGGTGGCCCGGGTCGGGGTCTGAGCGCGGGCCCTCGAGGCGGGGCCGCGCACGTGCGGTTCGGCGTTGAACTCCGCCTTGAGGTCCGGATACTTCGAGCCGCCGGTGCCGGTGCCGCGCGGGCAGCCGGTCTGGGCCATGAAGCCCTCGATGACGCGATGGAAGACGATGCCGTCGTAGAACCCCTCGCGCGCCAGCTTCTTGATGTGGGCGACGTGGCCGGGCGCCAGATCGGGGCGCATGGCGATGACCACCTTGCCCTGGGTGGTTTCGATGACGAGGGTGTTTTCCGGATCGAGATCGGCCATCGGCGCGTGTCCTTGGGAATGAGATCGTGGTCGAAAACCCGGGGCCGTCGACCCCGGAAAGTCGCCCCTTATCGACCGAAACCGACCGAAGGGCAACCGCCGATCACGTCGCCTCCGCCGCCTTGCCCCCTTTCGCCCCCCGCCGCTTCGGCGCCTTCGCCGCCACCGCCGAGCGCATCGCCGCGCCGATCGCCGCCCGTCCCCACTCGACGAAGGCGTCCGCGTCGTCGAACACCTCCTCCGGCGCTCGCGCATAGCTCATCACCGTGCGCCGCCCGTCCTTGGTGACGTAGGTGAAGCGCTCGAGCCCGCGCTCCTCGAAGCGCGGCGAGGTCTCGTCGTCGACCTTGAAATAGAAGGTGTCGTAGGCGACGAGGCCGAACATTCGATCCTCGTACATCACGCCCCAGCCGCCGAACATCTTCTTGAAGACGACGGGACCGAGCGGCGCGCACAGTTCCTTCAGGAATTCGATGTCGGCCATGTCCACCTCCGGCGCAGTCGTCCCGTGTCCCCGGCGAACCGCGTCCGCATGGTGGTCCGTCACACGGGCGCCGGCAACCGGTCACGTCGCCCATTTGTTTCTCCTGCCCCGAAAGGCGAAACTGAGGTTCGAGAATCACCGACGACAGCCGATGCCCATGACTTCGACGAGCGATCGTCCCGCTCCGAACGAGAACGGCCCCGTTAACGTCGCCGATGGTGCCTTCCGCGCCGTCGCCACTTTCGACGTCGCCGACGAGGCCTTGTGGCGCCGTTGGGAAGCCCTCGCGCGAGACGGCATCGCCACCGCCTTCCAGTCGGCGACGGTCGCCCGTCCGCTGCTTCGCGACCTCGCTCCCGCCCGCGGCGCCCGCCCCTTCGTCGTCGAGGTCTTCGACGCCGACGGCCGCCACGTTCTCTCGCTCGGCCTCGCCCGTAGCCGCGCGCTCCTGGCGCGCCACATCGCTTTCCCCGACTTCGGCCTGATCGATCACAACGCGCCGGTCTGGCATCGCGACCTGGATCTTTCGGAGGGACGCGCCGAAGCGCTGCGCCGAGCGATCCTCGCCGCCCTGCCCGGCCACGACGCCCTGCTCCTCGGCAAGATGCCGAAGACGGTCGAGGGTCGTCCGAACCCGCTCGTCGACTGGCCGGGCGTGACCGAGATGAACGTCGTCACCATGGTCTACGACCCGGCGGTGCGGCCACCGGCCGATCTCCCGGCGATGAAGGAGAGCGGCCGCAAACGCCGCAAGCTCGATCGCGAGGGCGGCGCCATCCGCCGCGTCGACGATCCGGCACGGGCTCTCGACCTGCTCGATTTCGCCTTCGCGCTGCGCGCCGCCAAGGCCGGTCGCGATGGCCGCCGCGAGGCCCTGGAACGACCGGAGGTGCGGGATTTCTACCGCTCGGTCGTCGCCGGCGGATTGGCGGACGGCACCGCGACGGTCGCCGAGGTCGTCCTCGGCGAGCGCACCATCGCCATGGTGCACGGCCTCGCCCGCGCCGACCGCTTCCACGGCACCTTGATGGCGAGCGACGACGACGCCGGCCTCCAGGCCTATTCGCCCGGCATGATCGCCGTCGCCTCGGTGCTCGACGACCACGTCGCCACCCGCGGCGGCCCGTTCGATCTCGGCCCCGGCGAACATCCCTACAAGCGCCGCTTCGGCGGCGAGCCTGCACCACTCTACGAATACGGCCGCGCCGCCACGCCCTTCGGCCTCGCCGCGATCACCGACCGCGCCGCCCGCCGCGCCGAAACCGCCAGCGCCAAGCTCCGGAAAATCCGCCGCCGCGCGCGTCGATGACGACGGGACCGACGGCACGGATTTTCCCGGCGCGGAAAACGACTGCGCGCCCGCGCCGACGCACAAAACGCACCAGAAAAACGCCGCGAGGACGCAGCCGGGGGGATTGCGAAAAACGTG